>JAYWDP010000323.1:0-4662 GCA_043779775.1 Cyclobacteriaceae bacterium | reverse complement strand
AACCGACATTGCGCGATTCTCAGATAATGTCTGATTGGCGGCCAGTGATCCGGAATTGTCGGTATGGCCCTCCACAATAATTTTTAAAGTCGGATTTGACTTAAGCATTTCCGCTATCTGATCGACTATAGTTTGTGATTCGGGTTTAATGTCCGATTTACCAGTTTCGAAATTGATGTACAATGCAATGTGTCCGTTGGTATTTAAGGCTTTCAGTATATCATCCGACGTCACTTCTTGCTTCATAGCTTCCAGATTTACAATAGTCAGAATATAAAAGTCATTGCTATTATCTCCACCGCATTCTATTTTTACCCACGCCGTCTCTTTCCCATTCTTCATGACTTTATATGTGGCAATGGCCTCTCCTGCATCCAGGAATACCGTAATGCCGCCAATTTTTTTTGCTGCATTTTCATAGTTTCTCAGAATTTGCAAGACACTGGGCTTGGATTGTCCGGATTCGATATTAAAGTTATAGCGCACAACGCTGGTGGTTCCTTCTTTGGTCCCAATTTTAGCGCCCCCCTTGGCAAGGTTGAAGTCAACAGAATTGTAATTATCCGATATCTCTACTATATAGAAATTTGGCATTCGTGTCGGAAACATGGGATTGTCCTTGGTCCCCTCTGCGTCCTGTTGAGCAAAGGCAGTGATAACACCAAGTGCAGCCAAAATGAATACCGGGATAATTTTTTTCATAATCGCATTTTTTTAATTTAGATAAATGTAGTAAAAATTCAGGCTCGTCCTTAATGGTAGGGAAGTGCGACCCACTAGTTCAATAGCTCCAAAAAATTGTTACGAGCACTAAGAATTCAAATTCACTGCATTTTGTTTGCAATATTTCTTCATGTTCTTTGTACATTCTCCGGTCCTTCGTGACCTTAATACAAAAAATCCAGAGAACCCGAATTCCCCGCTACCGCTTATCCTCCAAATCTCCATTTACTTCAAAATGATCCTCTCAACAGGTTCATTTTTGAGTATTTTTCAGAATTCAAACAATCGACTCCCCAAATACAAAATTTATGAAACTATCCATTTCAATGCTTCTGATCCTGGCGACCTTCTGTACTCTGGCTCAGAAGTCCAGCATAAAGTCAACGGCTCCTGCGGCTGCGTCTCAGATGCTGGATACCACTTTTGCAGGATTACAACTCCGCAATATCGGTCCAGCTATGATGTCGGGACGAATCTCCGATATCGCCATTCATCCCGGAGATGAAAATATATGGTATGTGGCTTCCGCATCCGGAGGCGTATGGAAAACGATCAATGCAGGCACCACCTGGACACCGGTTTTTGACGCGCAAAAATCCTATTCGATAGGCTGCGTCACAATCGACCCTGTCAATCCTCACATCGTTTGGGTGGGTACCGGCGAAAATGTGGGTGGCAGGCACGTTGGCTACGGTGATGGAATCTACCGCAGCGATGATGGTGGAGTACACTGGAAAAATATGGGATTGAAAACCAGTGAACATATTTCCCGGATTATTGTACATCCCACTAATTCTGATATCGTATGGGTCGCTGTGCAAGGTCCGCTATGGAACAAAGGGGGCGAACGAGGGCTTTACAAAACCACCGATAGTGGAAAGACGTGGAAGAAAACATTGGGAGATAGCGAGTGGACCGGTGTTACCGAAGTAGTCATCGATCCCGGGAATCCTGACAGACTCTATGCTGCCACCTGGCAAAGACATAGAACGATTGCCGCGTACATGGGTGGGGGCCCAGGCAGCGGTCTGCACAGAAGTACCGACGGCGGCGAAACCTGGACCAAATTAACCAATGGCCTCCCTTCGTCTGATATGGGCAAAATTGGCCTGGCCATCTCACCACAACAGCCAGACATTTTGTATGCCGATATTGAATTGGAACGGAAGAAAGGCGGACTTTATCAATCTACTGACCGAGGCAGTTCGTGGGAGAAAAAATCAGATGTGGTTTCAGGCGGCACCGGTCCACATTACTATCAGGAGTTGTATGCTTCTCCCCATAAGTTCGACCGCTTATATCTCATGGATGCAACCATGCATGTCTCGGAGGATGGCGGAAAGACTTTCACGAATGTGAACGCGCAGCATCGTCATGTCGATAACCACTCCATCACATTTAAGAAAAGCGATCCCAATTACCTGTTGATAGGTACCGATGGGGGTGTGTACGAAAGTTATGACCTCTCCAAAACATGGCGCTTCATAGAAAATCTTCCGGTGACACAATTCTATAAGGTTGCCCTTGATGACAAGGAACCTTTTTATAATGTCTTTGGCGGCACGCAGGACAATAGTACCCAAGGTGGCCCCTCCCGGACAGATAACGTGCATGGAATTCAGAACTCAGATTGGCGTATTGTGCTGGGTGCGGATGGACATCAGCCTGCCACCGAGCCGGGCAATTCCAGCGTCATGTACGGAGAATGGCAGGAAGGAAATTTATCAAGGATTGATATGACCACCGGAGAAGTCGTTGATATACAACCTCAACCGGAAGTCAATGAAAACTATGAGCGCTTCAATTGGGATGCCCCCATTCTCGTAAGCCCGCATTCACCGACACGGATATATTTTGGTTCACAGCGGGTTTGGCGCTCAGACAACCGCGGAGATAAATGGACGGCCATCTCTCCTGACCTTACTAAGAATCAGGACCGGTTTACCCTTCCGATCATGGATAAAAATCAAAGTTGGGATGAGCCCTGGGATGTTGCCGCGATGTCAAACTTTAACACCATCACTTCACTGTCTGAATCGCCCAAACAGGAAGGTTTGATTTACGCTGGCACGGATGACGGATTACTGCAGGTCACTGAAGATGGCGGAGCACATTGGCGAAAAATTGAAGTTGGATCAATAACGGGCATCCCTGCCAACGCATTCATTAACGATGTCAAGGCCGACCTTCATGATGCCAACACAGTATATCTGGTGATGGACAATCATAAATCGGGAGACTTTTCACCCTACCTGGTCAAAAGCAGTGATCGGGGTCGGACCTGGCTGTCTTTGCGCGCCAATATCCCTGATCGTACACTCGTCTGGCGTATCGTTCAGGATCATATCAATAAAGACCTGATGTTTGCTGCAACGGAGTTTGGAATTTACTTCACCCTGAATGGCGGTGGCCGATGGATAAAACTTACCGGCGGCGTGCCTACCATCTCTTTTCGCGATCTCGCCATCCAGAAGCGGGAGAACGACCTCGTGGGTGCTTCATTCGGGAGGGGCTTCTTTGTATTTGACGACTACAGTGTGTTGCGTGAAGTGAGCGATCAACAATTACAACAGGAGGCTACTTTGTTTTCTACGCGTAAAGCATGGCGATACATTCAACGCTCACACCTCAGCTTTGATGATGAAAAGGGAACGCAGGGAGCTGATCATTATGTGGCTCCCAATCCGATATTCGGTGCCGTATTTACTTATTATCTCAAAGATGGCCTTAAGACAAGGACGGAGATTCGTAAAGAAGCAGAAGCGCCTTTAAGGAAACAGAACAAAAACATTCCGTGGCCGGGATGGGATGCCCTTGAAGCAGAAAAGCTTCAGGATGAACCACGCCTTTGGCTTACCGTGAAAGACGGTTCGGGAAATGTAGTGAGAAAAATACCTGGTGCCGTTAAAAAAGGATTCCATCGCATCGCCTGGGATTTGAAATATCCAGCTCCAGAGGCCATTGGACTCATGGATCAAAATTATGGATTAGGTGAGGGCCTCCTGGTGGCTCCCGGCACTTTCACTGTAGCGCTTTCCAAACAAGTGGATGGCGTGGTAACTGAACTTGCAAAGCCTGTCACTTTCATTGTGGAACCTTTATACAAGGGAGCTTTACCAGGTTCATCTCCACAAGAGGCGGCTGCTTTTTGGAGGAGCTATGAACGATCGGCCCACAATGCTTCAGCACTTATGCTAACGATGGATCAATCGATAAAGAAATTGAAAGCAATGCAAAAAGCTGCCGCAAAAGCCAAGGTTAATTCCGGAAGCCTTGATGTTCAGATCTATCAGCTCCGCACCGAAATTCTTGATTTGCACAAGCAACTTTTCGGTGACCCCACCAAAGGGGAAGTCGGCGAGAAATCAAGGCCCACCATAGGCAAGCGATTAACTTCCATAAAACGTGGGGTAAATATCTCGACCTATGGTCCAACCTCAACGCATCGGCACACGCTTGAAATTGTAGATACTGAATTAAAGGATGTACAATCCAAATTTCAGAATAGTCTTGCTAAAATGTCCGCGTTATCCAAGGCCCTTATGGATGCCGGTGCGCCATGGATAGAAGGCGATCCGTTGCCAGAAAAATAATTTTACTACATAAAATTTACTCAGTTTAAAGGGTTTACTCAGATGGTTAAGAAAAGGAGAGCGTAATTTTACGTTCTCCTTTTTATTTAAGTTCTGCTGTACTCAACAATGGGGAAATTTTATCTGGCTTCCAGGCAGATAAAAACATGACAAAAATCAGTACTGGGCCTAGTTAATGTTATTCCCAACCTGTGCAGATTCTTGTAACTAACAACGAAAATAATTACCCACTTCAAGTGGGCACTACCATTGCGAATGACTGCCCGGGTTCAAGAAATCGTACAAAAACTAAGCACACAATCGGAAGATGCCATCAGTGAAGTGCTCGATCAGATAAAACCGATGG
>JAYWDP010000322.1:0-12738 GCA_043779775.1 Cyclobacteriaceae bacterium | reverse complement strand
GGGCAGCAATAGTGCCCATCATGCCGGTAAGAAACAAGCGGACAAAAATCATGAGAACGGGGAGCTCAACAATGCTTCCATTGAAATAGAAACAAGCTCCAACAATCAGGATCAAACTGGAATACCAAAGGAAGTTTACTTCATGTCGGTTAATGAAGTCATACTTGTCCTTGTTGTCGGGAACGGTGGACAACCTGACCATGTATCCCACTATCACCAAGATGCCTGTAGCCCAGCACACATACGCGAGGTTAACGGCCATGCTATTCCAGGATGCGTAAGCACTTTCAACCATATAATTTTAGATTTTCAGTTTATAACACAAATATAAAGACTCTTCAAATTACCTACAATTCAAATTTGAATCACCAATTTAGCGTGATTACCGGGAAAATTCCAACGCAAGCGAGAATAAAATCTATTTATTGTTAATAAATGCCAGTACTGATTCGCTAATAAGGTTCTGACACTCAGATTCTGCCTCAAAAATGCCCATATGGGCCACCTCTTTAAGTTCATAAAACCTGCAATTCTGTCCAATTTCTGCCATTTTCCGGGATGATGCAATGGGTATTAATGTGTCTTCGGTGCCAGCAATCAGGAATTTGGGAATTTTATGATTTCCTAAAATAAAAGAACGGTCAGGACGATCCCGCATAGCCTGGGAATACCCGACTAACGTGGCTACCTTGGTTTGCACGGCAATCCTATGAACTTCCTTGATTGCCTTATTCGCTTTATCAAAAAACAATCCAGGGATAAAAGTATCAATATAGGACGGCACCCCATTTTTTCGGACAAATTCAATAACCCTGTTTCTATTCTCAATTTTTTCATCCGTATCGGCAAAACTCGTAGAGTGAAAAAGTCCAAAACCCGTCAGGAGTTCGGCATGTCTTTCTGCCAACGCCAGGGTAACATACCCGCCCAATGAGTGACCGATTACAATGGATTTTGGAATCTTGTTTTCGATCAGCCAATTGGCTACCGAGTCTGCAACCTGATCGATCGAAAAGGGAGCCGGAAGTATTTTGGATTTCCCAAATCCAGGGAGGTCCAAGGTGAAAATATGAAAATGTGTTGCCAGGGGCCGGACAAATTCATTCCAGATCTCATGTGTCTCACAAAAACCGTGAAGAAATACAAGGGGAACACCATCCCCGTCTTCATGGAAATACAACGAGGACATTATACATTTTTTGAAACTGACTCCAGCATGGCCATCACCGCGCGCTCAATGCCAGAAGGGCCAAAATCACATTCATCGTGAAGTTCAATCTGTTCACCATGTTCAATCACCTCGTCAGGGATGCCCAGCCTTCTTACTTCTGCCTGGTAATTGTGATCGGCCATAAATTCAATGACAGCACTGCCGAATCCACCCAGGATACAGCCGTCCTCCACAGTGATAATTTTTTTGAATTTCGAAAAGACCTCATGAAGCAACTTCTCATCGAGTGGTTTTACAAAACGGAGATCGTAATGTGCTATCCGGATACCTTGCTCCTCTAATTTCTCACAAACCTCGACAGCGTAATTTCCAATATGTCCGATGGTAAGAATGGCAAGCTCTTCTCCATCCTTAATTTTTCTGCCCGTACCGATTTTAATCGCTGCAAAAGGAGTCCGCCAATCAGGCATCACGCCCTGTCCGCGTGGATAGCGAATAGAAAATGCTTTCTCTGTCCTGGGCAACTGGGCGGTAAACATCAGGTTACGCAGCTCGGATTCATTCATGGGTGCCGAGACAATCATATTGGGCAAACAACGGAAATAGGCAAGATCATAAGCTCCGTGATGGGTAGGACCGTCAGCTCCGGCAAAGCCTGCCCTGTCCAGGCAGAAATTCACCGGCAGGTTTTGAATGCATACATCGTGTACAACCTGATCATAGGCACGCTGCATGAAAGAACTGTATATGTTACAGAATGGAACTAACCCCTGCGTGGCCAGGCCCGCCGAGAAAGTAACCGCATGTTGTTCCGCTATACCTACATCGAAGGCCCGGTCTGGCATCTCCTTCATCATGACATTCATGGAGGAACCGGAGGGCATTGCGGGCGTAATTCCGATTATTTTTTTGTTCTTTTTTGCTAACTCAACAAGGGTATGTCCAAAAACATCCTGATACTTAGGCGCCTGGGGCTTATCATAGACTTTCTTATGAATTTCCCCTGTAATCTTATCGAATGTGCCGGGAGAATGCCAAGTGGTTTTGTTGCCATTTTCGGCAGGACCGTAACCTTTTCCCTTTACGGTAATGCAATGAAGAATTTTGGGGCCTTTAATGCTTTTCAGGTCCTTGAGGACTGCAACCAAATGGTCTACATCATGTCCATCGACAGGACCAAAATAACGCAAGTGCAGGGACTCAAATAAGTTGCTTTGACTGAGCAATGCTGACTTGACAGCGGTATCAACTTTGGATACGATGTCCTGCGCATTTTTTCCGAACTTGGAAAGCTTTCCCAACAAATTCCATACATCGTCCTTAAAACGATTGTACGTCTTGGAGGTTGTAATGTCAGTAAGATAATCTTTTAAGGCGCCTACGTTCGGATCAATCGACATGCAATTGTCGTTAAGTATGATGAGCAGATCAGTATCTGCAACGCCGGCATGATTTAATCCTTCAAAAGCAATCCCTGCGGTTAGTGCGCCATCGCCAATAATAGCGACGTGCTGTTTATCCTCCAGGCCCAGATATTTTGATGCCACCGCCATGCCGAGAGCGGCCGAAACAGACGTTGATGAATGGCCTACGCCAAAGGTGTCAAATTCACTTTCTTTTCTTTTTGGAAAGCCTGAAACACCTTTGTAAAGGCGGTTCGTATGGAAATTATCCCGCCGACCAGTTAAAATCTTGTGCCCATAGGCCTGATGTCCTACATCCCACACAATCTGATCATAGGGAGCATTAAAAACATAATGCAGGGCAACTGTTAATTCAGCCACTCCGAGGTTTGCCCCAAAATGCCCGCCATAGATGGAAACATTATCAATAATAAACTGCCTTAGTTCCTGGCAAAGTTGTACCAGTTGTGCCTGGTCCAATTTCTTTAAATCGGCAGGATTGTTGATTTGCGCCAGAAGTTTACCAGGAGTGATCAGCATACATACTCTTTGTGATAATCCACTAACAACCAATTAAGGTAACTGTTTAAACCCAATTTTGAGCCTTTCACGGTGCAAATTTACAGATTTGATTTTCAATCGGGCTTTGTCTCAACTATTTGAATAATTTTGCGCGCTTATGACTCAGGAAAGCTTTGAAATAAAACTCCCCATTTTTAAAGGCCCTTTCGATCTGTTGCTGTTTTTTATAGAGCGGGATGAACTGGACATCTACGACATTCCCATCTCAAAAATCACCAACGATTTCCTAAACTACCTGCACCAGCTGGAAACCATGAATGTGGAATTGGCCAGCGAATTTATTCTTGTGGCTGCCACCCTCATGCGCATCAAATCCAAGATGCTTTTGCCGCGCCCGCAATTGGATGAAGATGGCAATGAAATTGACCCGCGGGAGGAGCTGATCAAACACCTGCTTGAATACAAGAAATACAAATCCGTAATAGAATCTTTTCAGAAACTGGAGGAAGCCGAACTTCAAAAAGAGAAACGGGGGAATATCCTAAAAGAGTTGAAATCCCTGGCTGCCAGCGTAAATGTTGAGGCAGAATTACAAGATGTGGACCTGTATAAACTGATGCAGGTATTTGAAAAGGTGATGAAACGGCATGACGAAGAAAAAAGCAGACCCGTTCATCAGGTGGTGCAGTATCCCTACACGGTAGAAGGGCAAAAAGAATATATTTTGAATGAACTTACCCGCAAACGGATGCTTTCTTTCTCGGAAATGCTGGAGGTCAATCCGACACGGGTAGCCCTGATTTTCAATTTTCTGGCCATCCTGGAAATGCTTTCTAATGGCAATCTTTCTATTCAAGTGGGTGAAGGCTATAACAACTTCTGGGTCACCTTACAGGATGCTGTCGAAACGACCTCCTGATTAGCGATCAGAATTTTACTACTTTGAAAGGTTATTAAAATTCCATTACCTTCCCTCAAGTAATTTTATCCTCTATGAAGCGATTCTATTCTCTTTTCATTTTCATCACTTCATTTTCCTTTTCACAGCAAAAGCAATCCTATTTATTACAACCTGACCGCGTTTTTGATGGTCTGGAAATGCATGAGGGGTGGGCTGTATTAGTGTATGCTGATAAAATATCATCGGCCGGTCCCAAAGAATCTATCAAGGCTGACAATGACGTGAAAATCATTGCCATGCCCGGTACCACACTTTTACCCGGGCTTATCGAAGGCCATGCTCATTTACTTTTATACCCGTACAACATTACCGACTGGGATGTTCAGGTGCTCAAAGAATCTGACTCCTATCGTACCGCTCGCGCCACGGTCCATGCGAGGAACACCCTCATGGCAGGATTTACTACTGTGCGCGACCTGGGCACGGAGGGTGCCGGATATTCTGATGTGGCGCTTAAACGCGCTATCAACGAAGGCATCATCCCGGGACCGCGAATGATTGTGGCGGGCCGTGCCATTGTCGCCACCGGGTCCTATGGGCCTAAGGGCTATGACAACGACATGCAAATCATGCTGGGCGCTGAGCCTGCAGATGGCAATGATTTAATCCGAGTTGTTCGTGATCAGATCGGCAAGGGCGCTGATTTTATTAAGGTGTATGCCGATTACCGTTGGGGTCCGAAAGGCGAAGACCAGCCATCTTTTACGCTGGATGAATTAAAACTTATCAACGAAGTAGCACGAAGCAGCGGCCGGTATCTTGTGTGTCATGCGAAAAGCAAAGAGGCCATGCGGCGTGCCATCCTGGCCGGTGCTGAAACCATTGAACATGGCGATTTCATTGATACAGAAATTGCGCAGCTTATGAAAGAACACAAGGTGACCTACTTCCCTACCATCGCTGCCGTGGATGCCATCACCCAGTACCGTGGGTGGAAAAAAGGAACCGAGGATGCCCCCGAATCCGTTCAACAGAAAAAGAAAAGTTTTAAAATCGCCGTGGATGCCGGCGTTACCATTGGCGTTGGCGGCGACGTGGGTGTTTTTCCCCATGGTGAAAATGTCTATGAGATGGAACTCATGGCAGAATATGGAGGCATGAAAACCCTTGACATCCTAAAATCCGCGACGACAGTCAATGCCCGCGCGCTACACATGGAAAATGAAATCGGTTCGATTAAGGCTGGCATGAAGGCCGATCTTATGGCGGTGAAAGGAGATCCCTTGAAGAATATATCTGAACTGCGGAA
This sequence comes from Cyclobacteriaceae bacterium, assembly GCA_043779775.1. Classification (GTDB taxonomy): domain Bacteria; phylum Bacteroidota; class Bacteroidia; order Cytophagales; family Cyclobacteriaceae; genus ELB16-189. Next base: position 7,432 of record JAYWDP010000322.1, on the reverse strand, counting down.
GGTGAGTTTTGTGATGAAGGATGGGGTTGTTTGGAGAGATGAAACAAAGAAGTAGTAGGCAGTCCCGATTGCCATCGGGAGTAGTAGGCAAGGCAGTGTCCCGGCAAACTGGAATCCAACTTAAACACTTAAACACTTTAGCACTTAAACACCTTAACACTTTCCTATGGATCGCAAACAAGCCATAAAAACCATCGCCGCAGGAATTACCAGTACCGTTGCGTTGCCACAAATTGCTCACGCCATGAAAAAAATTGATTCACCCCAGCCCCTGAAGGGCAACATCAACCATTCCGTTTGTCAATGGTGTTACAATGACATTCCACTGGAAAAACTTTGCGAAGCTTCCCGGGACATGGGCATTAAATCCATCGACTTATTAAATTCCACACAGTGGTCCACAGCCGCTAAATACGGCCTCACCTGCGCCATGGCCTATGTCAGTCCGATTGGATTGAACAAAGGATTTAATGACCCCTCTCTCCATGAGACCTTATTGAAAGATTATACGCTGAACATTCCCAAGGCCGCCGAGGCGGGACTAAAAAATGTGATCTGCTTCAGTGGAAATACCAATGGGCTGAGTTCCGAAAAAGGATTAGAGAATTGCGCAAAAGGATTGGAGCCTGTACTGAAAGTTGCAGCCCAATACAACATCACCGTGAGCATGGAGCTGCTTAACAGCAAGGTGAACCACAAAGACTATCAGTGTGACCACACGGAATGGGGCGTTCAGCTGTGTGAGAAATCGGGATCAGAGAATTTCAAGCTGCTTTACGACATTTACCATATGCAGATCATGGAGGGTGACATAATCGCCACCATTAAAAAACATTCGAAGTATATCTCACACTATCACACCGGCGGCGTTCCCGGGCGTCATGAGATTGATGAAAGTCAGGAGAGTTATTACCCCGCCATCATGCGCGCTATTGTGGAAACTGGATTTAAGGGTTTCGTGGCCCAGGAATTTATCCCCGCCCGACCAGACAAATTGGCTTCCTTAAAACAGGGTGTGGAAATTTGTGATGTGTGATATGATTGGAAAATAAAAAAGCCTGCTTCAATGTTGATCGTGTATTTTTCATGATAATACCCCACAATGCCCACCGATACTGAGCTGGAATGTTCACGGATGTCGATATTGCCATTTTCTTCGGATACCTCCACGTTGAATTCTGCATGACCTAAGGTGAGACCTTTGGTAGTTACTTCACAGTCGATCTTCACATGGTCCGTGCCTAAAGGTTGCAAAAGCTATAATTTACTGATCAGCTCCACATATAATTCAGTCAATTTTGCTTCAGCTTTGACGGCTACTTTAATGATTTCAGAGATACTGGCCGGCTTCAGGTCATCGGGATCACAATCGTCGGTGAGCACAGAGATGGCACAACAGGGCAGGCTCATGTGGTTGGCGACAATCACCTCAGGTACGGTGCTCATACCCACGGCATCGGCTCCAATCTGATGCAGGAAACGATATTCTGCCCTGGTCTCCAGGTTGGGACCAGTCACACCCACATACACACCCACATTCAGTTTTATTTTTCTCTTCTTAGCGATGGACAACAATCTTTTATTCAACTCCTTTGAATACGGCACGCTCATGTCAGGAAACCGGGGACCTAACACTTCAAAATTCTGCCCGCGCAAGGGATTGTCATGTTGTAAATTGATGTGATCATCGATCAGCATGAGTTGCCCTTTTTTCCATTTCAAATTCATATTGCCTGCGGCATTTGAAATCAATAGTTTCTTAATGCCTAACATTTTCATGACACGTACCGGCAGTGTGATCTGCTGCATGCTATAGCCCTCATAGTAGTGAAAGCGGCCCTGCATGGCCAGCACTTTTTTCCCCTTTACGGTTCCGTAGATGAGCTTCCCCTTATGGAATTCCACTGTCGAAATCGGAAAATGCGGAATTGAGTTATAATTGATAATTACGGGGTCCTTAATTTTCTGAACAAAAACATTTCCCAGCCCCGTGCCCAGAATGACACCTACCTCAGGTGCATCAACACCATGGTCGCGGATAAATGAAGTGGCCTCCTGAATCTCTCTTAGCATATTCTTTCGGTTTTAATAATTCAATGTACGGATCGTTAACATTTCAAACACATTTCTTTTTTTAAAACTTGTAACTTCATTTCCGGATATCACAAGGTAATGGGCGGTTTATAAAATCAATGAAGGGAAGCGCCGATTAAAAATTATATTTGAATACTCTTAAACGTCTCTACTATGAAGAATATTCTAATTACCAGTTTCGCTTTGATAGCTTTTGTATGCACTGGCCAGGAGTTTAACAATCTACCAGTCCTAACCCAAAAACCTCCCCTGCACGGCCGCCATTGGATGGCAGTGACCGGGAAACCGTTGACCGCGTCGGCAGGGGCTGCAATTTTTTACAAAGGAGGAAACGCTGTGGATGCCTCCTGCGGGATGCTGGCGGTAAGTTGTACCATGTGGGACGTATTGGCCTGGGGTGGGGAAACTCAGGCGCTGATTTACAATCCAAATACAAAAAAGGTCATCGCTATTAATGCCCTGGGTGTTGCGCCGGCGGGAGCCACCGTTGATTTTTATAAAGGCAAAGGATATAAGTATCCCCCCGAGTATGGTCCGCTGGCGGCCGTCACCCCGGGAACTCCCGGTGGCCTGATGACCATGCTGGCAGAGTATGGAACGATGAGTTTAAAAGATGTGCTGGCGCCCGCCATGCAAATGGCCGAGGGTTATCCCATTGAAGCACAGACAGCGAATAGCATTGAAAACAACAAGGCACTCATTAAACAATGGCCGTATTCCAAGAAAGTATTTCTTCCGCACCAGGGTGAAAAACGTGAAGCGCCCGATGCCGGAGAGGTTTTTGTTCAAAGTGACCTGCTGGCAACTTTAAAAAAATTAATCGAGGCTGAGCAGCAAGCGCTTAAAAAAGGTAAGAATCGCAAGGAAGCAATTTATGCCGCGAATGAAAGATTCTATAAAGGTGACATCGCCAAAGAAATTGCACGCGGATGTCAGGAACAAGGCGGACTCATCACTGAACAGGATCTGGCAAATTGGAAGGTAAAAATCGAAGAGCCAATGATGACGAATTACAAAGGTATCGAAGTCTATAAACTTCAGCAATGGACCCAAGGTCCTGCGATGCTTCAAACCCTCAACCTGCTTGAGAACATCGATATCAAAAGCATGGGGTACAATTCTACCCGGTACATTCACACCCTGTATCAAGCCATGAACCTGGCCTTTGCCGACCGCGACTTTTATTATGGCGATCCGGCTTTCGCTCAGGGAAAGCAACCTATGCAAGGTTTGATATCAAAAGAGTATGCCCGTGAGCGGGCTAAGCTGATCAATTATGAAAAGAATGATCCGAAGATTGGTCCAGGAGATCCTTATCCCTTTGAAGGAAAGCAAAATCCCTTTACCGACTTATTGAAAACATGGGGCGGTCCCCAGGCAAATCTTGAAAGACTCTCCTCTCCAATGGATGAAGATTTTCTAAAATCATTTACAGCCGGCACCACTTCCGTAGAAGCTGCCGACAAAGAGGGATGGGTAGTTTCGATAACGCCCAGCGGCGGATGGGTACCTTCCTGCATTGCGGGAAACACAGGCGTAGGGATGAGCCAGCGCATGCAGGCCTTTGTTCTGGATCCTAAAGAAAGTCCATTCAATGTACTGGAACCGGGCAAACGGCCGCGGGTAACGTTGACTCCGAGTCTTGCTCTCAAAGATGGGAAACCCTTTCTTTCTTTTGCCAAACAGGCCGGCGATGAACAGGATCAATTACTCATCCAATTCTTTTTGAACATGGTTGAATTTGGAATGACCGTGCAAGAAGCGACTGAGGCTGCCAGTTTCAAAACCCTTCAGATGTATTCCAGTTTTGGAAAACATGAAAAAGTATTAGGTGGTCTCATCTTGAATTCGGCCACACCGTCCTGGGTGCGAAAAGATTTATCACGCATGGGATACAGGATCACCTATCAGGACAGAACCTCTGGACCGATCAATGCAATCTGGTTCGACTGGAAACATGGGACTTTCTGGGGAGGATCCAGTAATCACGGGGAGGATTACGGGATTGGGTGGTAGGTTGTTTCTCGCAAAGGCGCAATGAACGCAAAGAAATAAAAGGAGCTTTTGCAAAAGAGGCTAACAGTACATCAGATTGAAATATTTCCATCTGACAAAGTACCTTAAACCTGTCGTTTACTCTTAGCGACTTTGCGTCTTTGCGTGAACCTGTATTTTTTTCCATTTGCCGAGAAAAAAATGCAAAGGAGTTTGAGCAACTTCACTCATACATCTCATCCTCCTTTGCTTTCGCGACCTGATAAAAGAAGAGTGCCACTTTTTCTGTTACGGCTTTAAAATATTTTTCCCCTTTTTCTTTGGTCGCTTTTCGCGGATCGCCGACACCTGTATCATTAGTCACCTGGGTCCACTTGCGTTCGGCCCAGGCCCAGCCTTCCTGGATGGCTTTGAACTTGAATTTTTTTGAAGCTCCGTCGCCTGCCTCCGTTAGCGGCCTTACTAATTCGGGTTTAATATGAAGCATCCAGCTCGTTTCCATTTCACCGGCATGGTCGTCTTTATTTTCAAAAAATTCCTTTTGATCTACTGCCTGGTAAATGTTACACTGACAAAGAAACATATCCGGAAATTTCTGGCCCAGTTCGCGAATCATGGTTTTGAAATCATTACCCCCATGGCTGTTCAGGATGATCAGCTTATGAATGCCTTGTCGGTTGAGGACTTCCACCACATCGTGCAGCACAGCCAATTGCGTACTGGGATTCATGTTTATATCCAGTAAAACATCGTGCTGTCCGGTATTTACGCCATAGGGAATTGTAGGCAGCACGGTTATTTTTGCACCTCTTTCATGAGCCATGCGGGCAGCTTCCGCTCCGATGGCATCCCCTTCAAAGATGTCGGTGCCGTACGGCAAATGAAAGTTATGCGCTTCACAGGCGCCCCAGGGAAGGACGGCAACTTCGAAGGAAGCGTCTTTGATAGTCTTCCAGTTGCTTTCTGATAAAATGTAAGGTCTCATGCCTTAAAGTTATTTCTTTAGAGGTACAGAGACAATAATCAATTCGCTAAACAGTCTTTGCGGAATATAGTCTCTTCTTAAACCAAAAGGCAAGGTTCACCAATAGGATCAGTGCCGGGACTTCGATCAGAGGACCGATCACTCCGGCAAAGGCCTGACCCGAATTGATTCCAAAAACACCTACCGCGACAGCGATGGCGAGTTCAAAGTTGTTTCCTGTTGCCGTGAAAGAAATAGAAGCATTCTCTTCATAGCTGGCTCCCAGTTTTCGTGAAAGTATAAAACTGAGTACAAACATGATGATGAAGTAAATAACAAGAGGAATGGCAATTCTCAAGACATCGAGTGGAATGTTTACAATCATCTTGCCTTTGAAACTGAACATAATCATAATGGTGAAGAGCAGTGCGATCAGGGTCCATGGACTGATTTTCGGAACAACGTTTTTCACATACCATTCTTCACCTTTTGCTCTCTTGAAAAAATACCGAGTCAAAAAGCCGGCGGCAAAAGGCACACCCAGATAAAGAAAAACACTTTTAGCAACGTCCGCCATGCTCACATCCACAACAGAACCCGCCATCCCAAAATAGGGTGGCAGCACCGTAATGAACAGCCAGGCAAAAATGCTATAGAACAATAGCTGAAAAATACTGTTCAATGCCACTAAACCTGCAGCATATTCCTTATCTCCTTTCGCCAAATCATTCCACACCAATACCATAGCAATACACCGCGCCAGTCCAATGAGGATTAAGCCCACCATATATTCCGGTTTATCACGAAGGAAAATAATGGCCAGAAGAAACATAAGTATGGGACCAATGACCCAATTGAGAAGCAACGAAAGACTAATGACTTTTACGTTCCTAAAAACTTTTCCCAGATGTTCATACCTCACTTTTGCCAATGGTGGAAACATCATTATGATGAGTCCTGCTGCAATCAGTAGATTGGTTGTACCCAGCTGGAACAAGTTCATAAGTTCTTCCACCGGGAAAAAATTGCCCAGCACCACGCCAACAAACATGGCCATGAAAATCCAAAGAGTAAGATAGCGGTCTAAAAAGCCCAGTTTTTTTTGATCACTCATATGTTTTCGTCTTCAATATTGACCTGTGAGAATGCATAGAAAATCTCTCTTCCAATCTCCTGAACTCTCTCCTGGTATTTGGATTCCTCCTGGGATGTTCCATCATAATCTTTCGGATCATCATAGGTGATGGCTATTCTGGCGGACGCACCTAAAACCAACGGGCAGTTTTCATTTGCATGAGAGCAGGTCATGATAGCGACAAAATCTTTGTTACGATTGAAGGGATCATCATACTTTTTGGAGAATGCAATAATCGGTTCCTGGTTATTGGCGTAACGAACTTCATAAACAGGATTGTCACCTTCTTTGACTTTTTTTATGTCAAAGCCTGCTTCCTGCATTGCTTTAACGGCCCTTGGATTAAATGCCGTTGCTTCGGTTCCGCCGGAAAAACATTTTACATCCGATATACCAAAGTAATAAGCCGCTGTCTGTGCCCATATTTGTGCAAGGTGACTTCGTCTTGAATTGTGTGTACAAATGAAGTTTAGATAAACCGTTTGAGCATGGCTCATTCTTTTTTGGATAAACTCAGCAAGTTCTTTCAGCGCTGTCCGGCGCTCCTGAGGGATCTTTTCGAATTCTTTTATGAAAAGTTCTACGCTCGGCCTTAAGCTTGAATATAAATCGGTACTGTTTGTTAATGACATGTCTTTCGTTCAATGAAGTTATTCAGGTATGGCTCGAATCGCTTTTAATCACAACCCGTATACATTTCCGCGCTCTTCTTCAACCCTTCCGGAAGATCACTGACCAATACGATATCTGAAACACTGAAGTGCCCTCCCTTTTTCAAAACCCTGAAGGTTTCTGCAAAGGCTTGCTTTTTATCGGGAACTAAATTCAAAACACAATTGCTCACGACTACATCGGCCGTATTTCCTGCCAGTGGCATATTTTCAATATCGCCTTGTCTGAATTCTACATTGGAGTAATTCAGTTTTTGCGCGTTGGCTTTTGCTTTCTCAATCATTTTTTCTGTAAAGTCGATACCAATGACTTTCCCTTTTTCTCCAACAATCGGTAAATTTATATCGTAATATTGCGATCAATCAAGTGAAAAAATTTTAACAGCAGTTGATATCCTGATAACTTTCGAATAGCGCTCCGATCACTTTCTTCGCGCTGTCCCAAGCTTTCACATCAATACAATAGCAAACACTGGGGCCTTCAATTTCTCCTTTGATGAGTCCTGCATTTTTTAATTCCCGTAAATGTTGTGATACCGTTGACTGCGATAAAGGAAGTTCATCCACAATATC
>JAYWDP010000321.1:0-12776 GCA_043779775.1 Cyclobacteriaceae bacterium | reverse complement strand
TGCCCCATTGGCGTTCCGTCAGATAGGGACCAAACTTACGCCAGTCCTTTTTCTTGTCTCGATCTTCGATCAGGCGCTGTTTTTCGGCTGTCATGGGTCATTTCCCGCAAGTTTACAATTTACTCTTTGTATTTCTTGGCGCCTTAGCGTGAAACTGTATTCTTGTATTACTGCTTTTTTACCACGGGCCAATTTCTGTTCGCCTGCTCAATGAGTCCTTTTTGATTTTTGTTGAAGAGCTTTTGGACCGGCAGATTGTAATTGAAGTAAAGCTTGTTGTCAATGATCGCCCAGGTTTCGGGGATAGTCGGGGATTTGTGGCCTGAGGCAGTTCCGTACGCACAATAACCTCCAAACTGGGGAGCATACTTTTCCGCGTTGGCTTTGAAAGAGTCAAGATTCTCCTGGGTTGAGAAAAGCCAGTTGGCGTCGTTCCAAGAGTACATAAGTTCCTGCTTTCCAGGAACAGGTTTGTGTTCGGTAAAAAATGCAACAGGATCATATCCTCCGATGGCGCCTTGTTCTGTGGAGAAGACTTCGGGTAAATTCTGGCCCTCGATCTTTTGTGCACGGACTGTGAATGTAAAGGCAACTATAACAAGACTTATTAGAAATGCGGTATGCTTCATAGGGATCTTTCTGGTAACAACATATTCTCAGCCCAATATCCGAATATTTTTGTGCCTTCTTAGTCGACAAAACTTAAACAATTTTCAGGCCAGAATTAGCAATCACGACTGAATCGCTGCCAGACGTTTTAGCAGCGGCGGGTGTGAATAATGAAAGAATACGTAGGCGGGATGAGGATACAGGTTGCTGAGGCTGTCAACAGAAAGTTTCTTGAGTGCCTGGGCGAGGGCTGATCCGTCGTACGTTTCTTTGGCGTAGGCATCAGCCTCATATTCATTCTTCCGGCTGTAGAGACTCATCAATAGTCCAGTGATGCCGCTAATGGGAGAGAAAAGTATGCCGAAGGCAAGTAGGTTGAGATGAATAGCCTGCTGATGTCCGCCTAATGTCAGGGATAAGTTTGGGTTGAAGACCATACGCGACAGCACAAATAACATAAAGAAGATCTGAAAGATGGAAAGTACATAACTCCAGACAATATGCTTCTTTTTAAAGTGTCCTACTTCGTGGGCGAGAACGGCCACAAGTTCCCCGGTTGTGTGGTTGTTAATGAGTGTATCATACAACACAATTTTCTTTTTCTTCCCAATGCCCGAAAAGAATGCGTTGGCCTTTTTCGACCGCTTCGAACCGTCCATGATATAAATATTGTCCAGGGGAAATTTTACTGTTTGAGCAAACGCCTCAATGGCTGTTTTTAATTCACCGTCTTGTAGCGGGGTGAGTTTGTTGAACAATGGAAGCAGCAGCGACGTATAGAACATATTCACCAGAAGGATGAAGACCGCGGCGATCAATCCAAACCAGATCCAGAAATCAGGACCGATTCTTCCGATCAGGTAAATCAGGGTGGCTACCAGGCCTCCGCCTAAGACGCCCCCCAATGCATAGCCTTTTAACTTGTCGGAGATAAATGTTTTAACGGTCGTTTTATTGAATCCGAATTTTTCTTCTATCACAAAGGTGGAATGCCACTGAAAGGGCAGGGTGAGGATATCGGATACAAGGATAAGGATTCCGAAGAACACCAAAGCCAGTGCAATTTCATTTTGAATAAAGGGTCGTAGAAATCCATCCAACATGCCGAAGCCTCCGAAAATCAGCATAAGCAGGGACAGGCTTACGCCGAAGGCCGAAGTAATAAACCCAAACTTTGTTTGTTCACGCTGATAGTCCAGCGACTTGAAATATTGAGCGCGGTCATAGAAGCCGGCAATCTCGTCGGGCAGATCTTTGCGCAGGGCTTTCAGGTTGAGAAAATCCAGTACTTCGTTAAAGGCATAGCTAAAAATAGTAATGCCGAGAATGATGTAGAGAATTGCGTGCGGCCCCATGGTCATTTATTATTGTAAATCCTTTTCGGCAGATGCCACCGCAAATCCCGGCCAGTCTTTCGACTGCACCACCAGTTTGTAAATTTCAGTGGCTTTTGCCTGGTCACCCTGGTAGGCAATCCAATTAGCCAATCCGTATAATCTTGTTACCTCCGACAATGTCATCTGGTCGATGGGTTTGTTGACATCCACGAGCTGTTCCTGGGTGATGAGTCCCTTGTAGAAAAGCAGTCTCCTGAAGTAAGGATATTCTTTGTCTTCAATGGCAAAGTCCAGGGTGAAGGGTTTTAACACGTTCTCGATTTTATCTTTCCGACCAGAACGGTGATAAGCGTTGCACAGCCAGTCGCTCGCGCCGGCGATATCATTGCCTTCGTGGGCGGCGGCCAGGCATTTCTCAAAGGCCGCAGCACATTCCGCATATGATTTTTTCAGGAAATGGTAAACGCCGATGTGGTACCAAATCTGATGTTGATAAGTTGCGCCGGGTTTACCGGCGGCATTGTATTCCCACACTTCCGGTTGTGTCCGGATCAACTCTTCTGCTTTGTTAAGATCAGCAATGGCTTTATCTAATTGTCTCAAATTTATATAGCGGTGCCCGCGATGACGTAGCAGTTTAAACGAATTGGGATACATTGCCAATCCGTCAGAGAAGTTTTCTACCGCCTTACTGAATCGGTTGTTTGTGACCAGTTGCCTTCCGATCGCGATAAAGTCATCTTCTGTCAACGAGCCTTTGCTTTTTATCGCTGCAATGGTGCTATCGCTTTTTGCCAGGGTTGTTGAGTCAGTAATTTTTCTAAAGAGTGGATTACCTAAAAAGGAAGTGCATTCTAGTAAAGTTGGTTCGCTGCCATAATTTTTATTTCCCTTAGAACAGGAAAGTAGTGTAACGGCAACAAGAAGAACGATCAGGATTCTCATGAAGAATTTTTGATTTAGGTTGAAAGCCTATTGAGGGCGGCTTCTACTTTTTTGAAGGGAAACTTTTTCATTACCTCGTCCATCATTCCTTGGATGCGATCGTTGCAGAGGTTGCCAATGCTGCCTTCGTGTGTGTGATTCAAATCTTTCGAATACGTAAAAATGCCCTTTTCAATGTCTTGTCCAACCTTTTTATAAGCATCGCGAAAGGGAACACCTTGGAGGACCAGCTTATTTACTTCCTCCGCACTAAAAAGGTATTTATACTTTTCGTCACTGAGTATTTCATGATTCACCTCGATGTTGGACAACATCAGATGGATCATTTTTAAACAATCGCGTAGCGTTTTAAAAGAGGGAAAGAGTTTCTCTTTCAGGAGTTGTAAGTCGCGGTGATAGCCTGAAGGGAGATTGGTTGTCAGCAACATGATTTCGTTGGGTAAGGCCTCCAGGGAGTTGCACTTGGCCCGGACCAACTCAAATACATCGGGGTTTTTCTTGTGAGGCATGATGCTGGAGCCTGTGGTCAGTTCCTGTGGAAAGCTGATGAAGGAAAAATTCTGGTTGAGAAACAGGCAGGCGTCCATGGAAAGCTTAGAAAGGGAAGCGGCTACATTGGCCAAGGCTGATGCAACGATGCGTTCCGTTTTACCGCGGCCCATTTGCGCATATACGACATTATAGTTCAGATCATCGAAGCCGAGAAGTTCAGTGGTCATGGTGCGGTTGAGGGGGAAGGATGAACCGTACCCTGCTGCCGAGCCTAGTGGATTTTTATTAACAATCTGATAGGCTGCTTCCAGGGTGATTACATCGTCCACCAGACTTTCTGCATAGGCGCCAAACCACAACCCAAAAGAAGACGGCATAGCCAACTGCATATGGGTATAGCCGGGCAGGAGGTCGTTTTTATGTTTTTCACTTTTCGAAATCAACAAATCGAACAAGATTTTGATTTCTGAAACCAGCAATTGCAGTTCGCTTCGGAGGAAAAGCTTGACGTCGACCAGCACCTGGTCATTACGTGAACGGCCGCTGTGGATTTTCTTGCCCGCATCGCCTAGTTTTTTTGTCAGTAGCAATTCCACCTGGGAGTGAATGTCTTCCACGCCCGATTCGATGACAAAATTTCCCTGTATGATATTTTGATAAGTGCTTTTTAACTCAACAGTTAGGGACTTCAACTCTTCTCTGGTAAGCAGCTTGATAGACTCGAGCATTTGGATATGCGCGAGCGAACCCAACACATCAAACCGGGCCAGGTAAAGGTCCATTTGTGCATCGTTGCCAGTAGTGAAATCGGTGACCTCTTTAAGGGAGTCCTTATCTTTTTGCCAGAGCTTCATACGACGTTATGGATTTTAGCATACTGCAGGAGCATAATGGTTTTTCCGTCTTTAATTTCCCTGTGGTCGATCATGGATAAAGCTTTCTCAAATGGAAGTTCAAGTACGTCAATATCCTCATGTTTATCCACTCCGCTAAAGATTTTCGATGAGTTGGATATACGATTCTATGCCATCCTCAATTTCTTTTAAATAGATAAACTCATCTGCACTATGAGAGCGTGCTGAATCGCCGGGTCCCATTTTGATGGAGGGCACCGGGATAAGTGCCAGATCGGAAGTGGTGGGGGAGCCGTATAATTTTTTTCTTAATTTTTTTGCCGACCTGACCAGCGGATGGTCTTCTGGAATTCCAGATGGCTTCAATCGAAGGGAGCGGGCAGTGACGGTTGATGAGACATTTTCTTTCACCTTACTGAGTACTTCTTCCAAGCTGTAGGAATCCGTTACCCGGACATCCACGGTGAACTTACATTCTGAAGGCACCTGGTTATGTCCTTGTCCGGCATGGATAACCGTAACGGACATTTTTACTTTACCGAGAGTGGGGGACACTTTGGGAAATTCAAAACTGCGGAACCACGCAATATCTTTTAAGGCCATGTAAATGGCATTGGTTCCTTCTTCCCGGGCAGCATGCCCTGCTTTGCCGTGACTGATACAATCGAGCACCAATAATCCTTTCTCTGAAGTTGCCACCTCCATCGAAGTGGGTTCACCCACAATGGCAAAATCAATTTTCGGAAGATGCGGCCATAGGCTCTCAATTCCATTCAGTCCGGAAATTTCTTCTTCCGCTGTCGCGGCCATTACAAGGTTGATTTTTAAATCGTGTCGATCATTGAAGTGAAGAAAGGTCGTTATCAATGCGACCAATGGCCCGCCGGCATCATTGCTGCCAAGGCCGTAAAGTTTTCCGTCTTCCTCGCTTGGAAGAAAAGGGTCGCGGGAATATCCGGGGTTAGGCTTTACAGTATCGTGATGGGAGTTGAGTAACAGGGTGAGTTTGGAGGGATCAAAGTATTTATTTTTTGCCCAGACGTTGTTACTCTCCCGTTCAGCAAGGATCTTATGATGGTTGTAGAATTCAAGCAATATCGCAGCGGTCTTATCTTCTTCTTTGCTGAAGGAAGGAGTGGAGATGAGGCGCTTCAGGAGGCTGGGAGCTTTTGAATTGAGTTCTGATTTGGTGTACATTTTAATGGGGTACCTGGTATTTCATATTTTGATAGGTGTCGCCCTTCGACTCCGCTCTCCGAAGGTGTCCCAAGTCCTACGGACAGGATGACAAGCTTTTTCAGTCACTTTCGAAGAATGTCAGGCTGAGCGGAGTCGAAGCCAGACTATTCAAATTTTAATTCTCGCAACTGTGCTTTACCGTTTTATCAGCGTCCCCCCAGTCTCCTCCTTCGTATTCTTCAACAAATCCCCTGCTTCCCCGATCAATACCTCCTGAACACCGGCGTGAAGGGCAGAGAACGCATTTTCCAATTTCGGTAAAATCCCATCGGCAAAAGCTCCTTTTTCCAGGAGTTGTTTATAATCGGATTCATTCAGCAACTTGATTACCGAACTATCATCTTTCAAATCTTTTAATACTCCTTTCTTTTCGAAACAGAAGATAAGCCTTACATCAAAATGTTTACTGAGGGAAATCGCCACGACGGAAGCTATGGTATCTGCATTCGTATTCAGAATTTCCCCGGCGGCATGCGTTAAGGGTGCAAAGACCGGAATTACATTTTGTTTCAGTAAAAAGTATAGCAGGGTGGAGTTCACGCTTTCTGTCGTGATGTCACCTACAAAGCCATAGTCGATGTCTTTTACCGGGCGCTTTACCGCGTTGATCATATTTCCGTCTGCGCCAGTCAGTCCCAGGGCGTTGCAACCTAACTGTTGAAGGTGGGCTACCATTTGTTTGTTGATGAGGCCGCCATACACCATGGTAACCAAATCGCGGGTTGGTCCATCGGTGATCCTTCTTCCTTTTACATAATTGGATTTAATTCCTAACCGATCGCCGATTTTTGTAGCAATGGTGCCGCCTCCGTGAATTAAGATTTTTGGAGTCTGTATCGAACTGAAGTCTTTGAGGAAAGCATTCAGAGTTTTCTCATCATCCAGTACATTACCTCCAATTTTGATTATGTATAATTTATTCATAGTCTTAGGGTCTAGGCGTGGGGCACCTGGAAGTTTGTTTTCAAAATTTCACTTAACACGGCCTGTGCCGCCCACACCCGGTTGCCGGCTTGTTCTGTCACAAGACTGTGAGGTCCGTCAAGAATCTCGTCACTGAGTTCGACATTTCTTCTCACCGGAAGGCAATGCATTACCTGCGCGTTGTTTGTCAATTGAAGTTTTTTTGATGTCATCATCCATTCCGGGTCGTTGCAGTTTACTTTTCCATAGTCATGGAAGGCGCTCCAGTTTTTCACATAAACAAAATCAGCTCCGGTGAGGGCCGTGGCCTGATCGTGAACGATCATCGCACCATTGGTGAAATGGGGATCCAAGTCATAACCCTTTGGATGAGTGATAATAAAATCAGCTTCTCCCCAGGCATTGACCCATTCTGAAAAACTATTGGCCACGCATTGTGGAATAGCTTTCACATGGGGCGCCCAGCTGAGGACAATTTTCGGTTTTCGCTTCAAAGGCATGTGCTCAGTAATGGTAATGAGGTCAGAAAGGCTTTGAAGCGGATGCAGGGTAGCGCTTTCCAGGCTCACTACGGGGATGCCCGCATATTTAATAAACTGTTGAATATAAAGTTCGCTGTAATCGTCTTCTTTATTCTTCAGCGCAGGGAAGGTACGCAAGCCAAGTACATCAAAATATTTTCCCAGCACAGGTGCTGCGTCTTTGACATGCTCTACGGTATTTCCACTCATGATGATACCTTCCTCAAACTCCAGGGCCCATCCTTCATTTCCTACATTAAATACGATAGACTCCATTCCCAGATTCGATGCTGCGATCTGCGTACTGAGGCGGGTCCGCATGCTGGGGTTCATGAATAAAAGACCCATGCGTTTGTTGGCGCCGAGACTTTTGTCTTTGAGTGGATGTGTTTTGTAGTGGAGGGCTTTGCGCACCAGGTTCTGGATATCAGCAACGTCTCTTACGGATATAAAATTCTTCATTGAAGTTCCTTATTCAATGCTATGAATAACACATCTGATTCCAATTCAGTTAAGGCCAAAGAAGGAAGCAACCGGATGGTATTAGGTTTGGCGTCGCCGGTAAAAATATGGTGTTTGAATAACAAATCATTTCGAAGGTTTGAGTTCCTTTCGGGAAGGTCAAATCCGATCATGAGACCGCGGCCCCTTACGTCCAGAATGGTGGAAAATGTTTTCAATTTTTCAATCAGCATAGCACCCAGCGCGGCAGCATTCTTCACGAGTGCTTCCTTTTCTATGACTTCTAGTACGGCCAGGGAGGCTACGCAGGCAAGATAATTACCGCCGAAGGTTGTTCCCAGCATGCCATGCCATGCTTTTATGTCGGGATGGATGAGAAGGCCCCCGACAGGGAATCCGTTGGCCATGCCTTTGGCAACAGTGATAAGGTCAGGATGAATTCCAGAAAATTGATGAGCGAAGAATTTTCCTGTCCTTCCATAGCCGGATTGTACTTCATCCAGGATCAGAAGTGCACCGGTTTCCTTACATTTTTTAGAAATGAACTGCAGGAAGCTATCGTTTGCCACCTGGATACCACCCACGCCTTGGATGCCTTCAATAATTACGGCCGCGATCCCATGGTTAATGGCTGACGCGAATGCCTGTTCATCGTTGAGTGGCACGAATGTCACTTCATGACCGGCATTGAAAGGCGCTACAATTTTGAGGTTGTCGGTAACGGCTACCGCTCCGGAGGTTCTGCCATGAAAAGCTTTTTTGAACGAGATAATTTTTTTTCTGCCGGTAACGAAAGAAGCCAGCTTGAGCGCATTTTCATTGGCTTCTGCTCCGGAATTGCAAAGAAAAAGCTGGTGGTTCGGGTAGCCGGAAAGTTCGCCGAGTTTTTCTGATAATTTTATTTGTAACGAATTCTGTACGCTGTTGGAGTAAAATGAAATTTTATCCAATTGCTTTTTCAGGGCGTTCACGTAATGTGGATGACCGTGGCCAATAGAGATTACGGCATGGCCCCCGTAAAGGTCCAGGTATTTTTTGCCTTGGTCATCCCAAAGCCATGAGCCCGATGCTTTGACAGGTTCAATCGGAAAGAGCGGATATACATCAAAGAGCCGCATCACTTTTTGATGTTATTGATTTTTTCAAAAGAGGTAAGGATGCCTTTTATTAAGGCCGAACTGAGTCCTTCATGTTCCATCTCATTGAGACCTGCGATGGTACAGCCTTCGGGTGTGGTGACTTTGTCGATCTCAATTTCAGGGTGTGATCCATTCTCCAGCAGAAGGGATGCCCCGCCTTTGGCCGTCTGCACGGCGATGAGTTGCGCTTCTTCTGCGTCAAATCCCAACTGAATACCGCCTTGCGTGGCTGCGCGCACGTAGCGCATGAAGAAGGCAATGCCACTTGCTGCCAGCACCGTGGCTGCCTTCATGAGTCGCTCTTCAATGATCATGGTCTTACCCAAGCCATCAAATAATCTCTTAATAAGATTTAGTTGTGCGTCTGAAGCATTGAGTGCGCATAAACAGGTCATAGAAGCGCCTATGGCAATAGCAGTATTGGGCATGGAACGAACGATGGGGATTTCCTTTTGAATCTGTCCGGCAATTTCCACGGTAGTCACTCCGGTCACAGTGGAAACCAGGATATGTTTTTTCGCATCGAGTAATTTACCAATCTCATCCATGAGGGTTTTTACTTGTTTCGGCTGCACACAAATGATGATGATACTGGATGCCTTTACAGCCTCAACATTGGAAGAGGTTATCCGGAACCCGGCGTTTTTCAATTCAGCAAGCTTCGTTAGGTGCCTGCGTGTCACCGTGATGTCGGATGCCTTTGCCTGATTTGATTTCACCAATCCGGTAGCGATGGCGGCACCCAGGTTTCCTGCTCCCAGGATAGCAATTTTGTTCTTTCCCATAATTTAAAAGACAGAAGGTTTTAATAGAAGGCCCGAGGTCTCATCCCATCCGAACATGAGATTCATGTTCTGTACGGCTTGTCCGCTGGCGCCTTTCAATAGATTGTCGGTGACGGAATGGATTGCTAGTTTAGTGCCCACTTTCTCCAGATAAATAAGACACTTGTTGGTATTCACCACTTGTTTGATGTCAATCATTTTGTCGGTGACGTGTGTGAAAGGATGAGAAGAATAGAATTTTTTGAATAAGTTGTTTACTTCTTCCAGGGTCAGCTCGGTTTCAACCACAGACGTGACGAAAATCCCGCGGGTGAAGTCACCACGCCATGGAACGAAGTTTACTGGTCCGGAAAATCCTGGCTGTAAGGCCTGCAAGGTTTGATTGATTTCTCCCAGATGCTGGTGCGACAGCGTTTTGTAAGCAGAAATGTTATTTACACGCCAGGAAAAATGGATAGACTCCTGAAGCTTTTGGCCTGCTCCTGTAGATCCCGTAATCCCCGTGGTGTGAACCTCATTTAGTAACCCTGCTTTTGCCAGGGGAAGCAATCCCAATTGTATCGTCGTTGCAAAGCAACCGGGATTGGCAACGTTATTTGCTTTCTTAATGGCTTCGCGATGAAGTTCCGGGAGGCCATAAACAAAATCGCGGCCACTGACTTTATCTCCCAAGCGGAAATCATTTCCCAGATCGATTATTTTAGTGGCGGCGGCGAAAGTATGTTCACTCAATACTTTTTTGCTTTCGCCATGACTCAGGCAAAGAAAAATTACGTCGACCGGATCTTTGAAAGATTCGGTGAATTTTAATTCCGTTTCCCCGATGAGATCGCCATGCGCTTCATACAAATATTTTCCGGCCTGACTGCGGCTATGAACAAAACCTATTTCTGCAAAAGGATGACGCAGCAGCAGGCGTACCATCTCTCCCCCGGTATACCCGGCGCTTCCAATAATCCCTGCTTTCACTTTATGCGCCATACACAACTAAGCAATTTGTAAACTGAACTTTAAACCTTGAACATTGAACTTTGAAATCATAACTCTTAATTCTTAATTCCCTTCTCCGCTTCCTCCTTCACCTGATGATAAATTCCCACCTGGTTCCCAAAGATCTTTGTAAAACCCTTCACATCTTCGCCGGTCCACCCCAGATTCATCTCACCATATTTCCCAAACTTAGCTGACATGAGATCAAACTTTGATTGGATGCCATTCACCACAAACCGGTAGGGATACAAGGTAATAGAAACTTCTCCGGTCACATGCTGCTGTGTGCTGGTGAGAAATGCTTCCATGTCCCGCATGACGGGGTCCAGGTATTGTCCTTCGTGGAGCCAGTTGCCGTAAAATTGGGACACTTGATCTTTCCAACTTAGCTGCCATTTGGTAAGCACATGTTTTTCCAGTGCATGATGCGCTTTGATGATCAGTACGGGAGCTGCAGCCTCAAATCCTACACGGCCCTTGATGCCAATGATAGTGTCGCCTACATGAATATCACGGCCGATGCCGTAAGGCCCTGAAATCTCTTGTAACCGTTGGATGGCTTCCACGGGATGTGAGAAAAGGTTTCCATTGAGGGCAATTAATTCTCCTTTGGCGAATCCGAGTTTTACTTCTTCACTTCCTGATTGGGTTACCGGAGTAGGCCAGGCGTCTTCAGGAAGCATGCCCATGGAGTTCAGTGTTTCTTTCCCACCCACGGAAGTTCCCCAGAGACCCTTATTTATTGAATATTTTGCCTTTTCAAAATTGAATGCCACTCCCTTTGCTTTCAGGTATTCAATTTCTTCTTCGCGGCTCAATTTTTTGTCACGGATGGGGGTGATGATCTCCAGGCCTGGTCCCAGGATCTGAATCACCATATCGAACCTCACCTGATCGTTTCCAGCACCTGTGCTGCCATGCGCGACCGCATCGGCTTTGATGGCTACAGCATAGTTGGCAGCGGCTAGCGCCTGCGACATCCGCTCGGCACTTACGCTGAGTGGGTAAGTTCCGTTTTTCAGCACGTTGCCAAAAACCAAGTACTTAATAACCTTGTTGTAATAGTTGCGCGTCTCATCCACGGCTTTGTGAGATTTCACGCCGAGACTCAATGCGCGCTTTTCTATTTCTGTCAGTTCGGCGGTTGTAAATCCTCCCGTGTTCACCGTAAGGGTATGTACTTCATACCCCAGCTCTTTCGACAGGTAGATGGCACAATAGGAAGTGTCAAGTCCTCCACTGAATGCTAAAACAACTTTCTTCATAATCGGCTTTGCGACCTTTGCGAAGTTCATTGAGGCTTTTGCGTGAAATAGTTCTCGCAAAGTCCGCAAGGCAGGCGCAAAGAGCGCAAAAATTAAGTTTTATTTTGTCAAGTAATAAGTAATCACCACGTTGTTGAGGCCCTGGCTAAGGCTTACCAGAAAAACAGGAAACTCAAAATGGAGCTTTTCTCCTGGCCTTCGCCTTCTTTCTTGCGCCAGCTTCGGAGCATGACAAACTGTTTGAACCGCACCCAGCGTTCGAAAAGTTTGAAATTCTCAGCAAAGTGGCGTTTGCGTTTGTGTCGGACAGGCTCCCGGGAGGCGCTGACATTGTTTACCACCGCTTTAGCCTGCTCGACGGCTTTTTCAGCCGGATCATAGAGCATAGCCGTGCACATGCAGTTCTTGCGGTCCTTACTCATGAGGATATCGTAGTTCACACAGCTGCGGCAGCCTTTCCAGAACGCATCATCGTTGGTGAGTTCGGAATAGGTTACCGGCTCATAGCCGAGATCGGAATTGATCTTCATTACAGCCAGTCCGGTAGTAAGACCAAAGATTTTTGCGTTAGGGTAACGTTTCCGCGAAAGCGCAAAGACCTTGTTCTTGATCGCTTTGGCTACTCCTGATTTGCGAAAGGCAGGAGCGACAATCAAGCCTGAGTTGGCAACATATTTCTCATGCTCCCACGCCTCGATATAGCAAAAGCCTACCCACGTCCCATCGGGTTGGACGGCGATGACGGCTTTTCCTTCATCCATTTTCATTTGAATGTATTCAGGCGAACGTTTGGCGATACCGGTTCCGCGCGCTTTGGCCGATTCTGCCATCTCATGGGTGATGGTGTCGGCATATTTTTTATCGTCGGGGATGGCCTCCCGAACTATGATGTTCTGTTCCAATAGGGTAATTGTTGAAATAGAAAAAAAGTTAATAAAATACACAAAGCGACTCCTGCCGTGGCGGGATCGCTACTCAAGCTGTAGGGCTGAGGTATCAAATACGGATCTGCCTTCGGAAACTTCTGAGCACCATGGGGAGCGAGGTGAACCGGCTGCGGAGGAGGCTGTCAAAAGAGCCTTTAAGCGCTGCAAGTGTGAAGTTGTTTTTCAATTTCGTTGTTCCAAGTTAATGGTACAGTTTCTAAAAAATCGTTCGTTACACAAAATTAAACGATAATTAATTCATTATAACAATGAAGTGTTAACGAATTT
>JAYWDP010000320.1:0-4692 GCA_043779775.1 Cyclobacteriaceae bacterium | reverse complement strand
TTGAGGCCAAATCATTCTACTGTTATTGTGTAACGGGCTACGGTGGAGGCACTTCACCAAAGCTTCGAATTTCATCATGTTTTCTGATTGACCAACCGACCCATCCATTCAAAATCCTTCCGATTTTTGAAAATGGAAACATGGACCGTCTACATCCTTTCTTGTGCTGACGGAAAGATCTACACTGGATGCACAAATAATTTCAGCGAACGCCTCATGCGGCACAATAGTGGTTACATAGAATATACCAAACCGAGATTACCGGTAACAATAGTCTTAATGGTAGTGTTCCATGATAAATATAAAGCCTACAATTTCGAAAAGTACGTAAAGAGCGGTTCAGGAAGGGCTTTTATGAAGAGGCACTTTGTTTGAGGCCACGAATTTTCGCGACTTTTGTGGATGCAATCTGCTGGTCTCTTGGCTGTGGGTTTGTGGAAACTCACAAAGAGAATGCACAGACCAGCTAAATAAACCGCGAATTTTCGCTGCTTTCGCATTTTTACCTTCTTGCCCGCGATTTTGTTCATTTGTCATGTCTTAAGGCTGATTTTTGTTCCTATAAATTACTTATGTTACTGTACTCAAACACAACCTATGGAAAAGAAATGTTTTGTTATCATGCCGATAAGCGATCCGGATGGATATGCTCAAGGGCACTTCGAAAGGATTTATCAATATATAGTTATACCAGCCTGCAGGCAGGCCGGGTTCCGGCCAATACGGGCAGATGATCCGGCGGCGAGTAGCAACGCCTGGGATATAGTAAAGAATATCATAGAGTGCGAAATAGCAATCTGCGACCTGAGCTCGAAAAACCCTAATGTCATTTATGGATTTGCCATCCGGCAAGCCATTAATCTTCCGGTAACTTTAATTAAAGATTTGAAGACCCAGATTATGTTTAATGTTCAGGAATTTGGCCTGGTAGAATATGATGAGTCGCTTAGAATCGACACGGTACAAAAGGAAATTGAAGCATTAAGTGAAGTCCTGACAAAAAACTATGAGAATAGAGTTGTAATAAATACATTACTCAATCGTTTTGATATCGGCTCGGCACAATTAACAGAGACGCAGAATATATCCGTGGAACCGGAGCCAATCAACCAGGAGGAAATTAAAAAAGAAGAAAGCCACTTACCTGTAATCAGCCCTCTTCCTGACTATGCCGGAGACACTATTACTGAACAGGAAGATATCGACAAACTAAGGGTAGGCAATTTCCTTTTCCATAGGAATTATGGTAAGGGAGAGATAAAATCCATAAATAAAATGGCAAAAGATAAGATGGCAAAGATTCAATTTGAGTCGGGATCAAAACTATTGGTTTTAGGGACTTCCGGAATTTTCAGAAAGATTATTGCAGAGTGAGGGTGCCAGGAAATGAATTGAATTAAGTTGCTAGAGAGCCATCGGGATTGTTTGTACTAGCGACTTTAGTTAACTCCTTGTGTTGCTGCCCCGGTAGAAACCATTTCCGTATTCAGCAGGGTTTTGAGATCACTTTTGCATAAACACTGGGAGATTTTGAGTAATTTTGAGAAAAATACCTTACGCAATGGTTATTGAACGAACTACAAAGAACAAAATAGTAATTACCATTTCCTCTGCTATTGACAGCTATGGTCTGCAACGCCTGATTGATTATGTAAAATACTTAGAGACCACTTCGAAAAGCAAGGCAAAACAATCTGACGCTGATAAACTTGCTGAGGAAGTAAACACTTCATGGTGGACTAAAAGCAAAAAAAGATTTATAAAGTGAAGGTAATTGTTGACGCTAATATTGTGTTTAGCGGAATACTCAATACAATGAATAGAGCAATAAATGACCTGTGATGACCCATTTTAGTTAGTATGAAGATAAATCACCGTAAGTCTGAATTAGAAATCGAGTGTTTGTTCCCACTAATTTTTCTTCACCTCACCAATTACTGACAAACTTACCGTCAGATCATTGGCCAAACTGAAACTCCCTCCCCCTACATCATAGTCGCGGCGGTTGATCTTAAAGGATCCCTGAAATAAATAACCACTGGATTGTTTTTGTGCGGTGAAATCAAATTTCACGTCACGGGTGGTCTTTTTGATTGTCAGCCGGATAAGGATCCCTCTACACCCAACCCAAAGTTCTTGATAATAAATTTAACGGATGACCCGGAATCAGTGGGCTGGCAGGATTGACCCAAGGCTGATATTCCACCAAGGGCCAGTAACAAGGTTAATGCGAAGCGTGTCATTTCTTATAGGAGGGGGGATTATTTAAGGTAAAAATCGTTAATAAAAAATGAGTTGGCAGTTTTATTGTCTATTGCAGCATGATTGCCTTATCCTTTTTCCCATTAACAAAAAACTGCATGGCTAAGTAACCGTCGCGTTTTTCGATAGCAAATATCCGCGAAGGCTTTGAAACGAAGGTCTGTTTCTCACCTTGTTGAATATTAAGGTAAACATTGATGTCTCTTTCATTAATTTCAACTTTGTCCATCACAATGGTTGTCAGGTTCTGGGTAGGCAGACAGGCAACGGCAACTACATAGTTAATAGTGAAATCCGGACTTATGACTTCGCTGGCGGGAGTCTTGCCGGAGTCGAACTTTTTATTCAATTCTTCCTGACTGTTGAACAGGAAATAATTTACGCTGTCAGTAAATGTGAGTTTATTGTCCAGGAAAAATCCGGAAATCTCATCAAACGCCAGCGTAGCGGGCGCCGGCTGAGTAGCCAGTACATCACTATTGACAGCGAGACTGTCGGATACACCCTTAGTTTCTGTTTTTTTTGTTACGCAGCCTATTGTAAGTAAAGCGATGCTGAAGAGTAACCAAACTTTTTTCATAGCGTGTTATTTTTTGATTTAGTCTTTTTATTTGTCAAATGAGTTTACAGATCAAATTATATACGTAATTTAGCCACTAAGCCACCAAGTACCACAATATTCTTTGTGATTTCTTCGTGCCTTTGCGTTGGTGGCAAAGAATTATATTTCAGTTCCTAATTTCGTTTCCATGATCAGAGAAAAGCAAATTCATATTCAAATCGGTTGTGCCGATGCCCGCGACCTGAGTCAGGTACAGGTCGATGCCGTAGAAAAGACGATTAAAGATTTTCGGCAGCAGGGTGTCGAGGTCGAATTTCATGTGGTGAGGGCGGCCGGTTCTTTTGTCAGTCCGGATGTGGTGATGGATGTAAAACGCACCTTTGAACAAGCCCAGCGCCACAGCAATGATTTTAGTATCTTGCTCAGTTATTTCGTCCACATACAAACCCACGGTCACTTCACTGAGGATTCCAACGACGATTACATTAGTCATGTGCACGACTTGCACATTGTGAAGGGATCCCCACTCAACTGCGGCATGCTCGGTGCTTCGGAGGTCGGTGTTGAGATTGAACAAATGATTGTGGAAGAAAAGCCCACGCTGGAATTGAATGGCAAAAAAGTGGTGATTGACAATGACACGAAGATCAAATTGCTTTTAAAAGAGCATTATGCCTATGATGGATACCTCGCCGGCGATTGGATTTTTAGTATTGATTTATTGAGGACCCACCCGCGCCATCAGCGTACCCTGCTGGAGAAGGCAATAGACAACGACTCCGAACTGAAAGTGCTGGATATCCAGATCACCTGCGGCATCATGGATTATGCCATCCACTCCCTCATTCGTGTCGACGACGGAGACCCGGCAGTCGCTTTCTGGGATACCGTACAAAATTATATCCGTGATCATTCTGTAAATGAGCGGATGAAACGCGATGTGCTCATCCATCAATCCCAAAAGCAAAAGCCACTCGCGGGACTTCTTTGTATGACTGACCCCCGGCAATCCTCGAGGACCCACGCTGCTGAATATTATCTAAAATCCAAAGGCATCAAAAGTGGGGGAGAGTACTTGCCCAACACCGTGTTCAACATGACTGGTAGTTCATTTGATATTCCCAACACACCGTTTGGCCCTTATGTCATTGCAGGATTTTTTTACGCCGTCAAACACCTCGGTCTTACAGACCAGATGGTGATGGGATATGACGCCAACCAAACGTCCCGAATCATCCAGAAAATAAAGAATGATCCGATTATGAACATGATTGTGAATAAGTTTGGCGTAAATTTAATTCCGGTCAATCATGTGGATGTTGAACATGATTAAATTTGTTTCATCAATAACATTTTAAAATTACATACGTAATTTAGCCACTAAGCCACCAAGACACAAGGCGAAATAACGAATCAAACGCATTACCGAATTAACACATCACCGAATCACCGAATTAATTCACCTGAACTTTATTTTCCCCCGGTTTCAATTCCATTACCTTCTCCTCCCATTCCAACCTTCCGGTGATGCCAGGCGGCAGGACGATCGTGCCCGTCAATTGTTTTCCTTTCTTCTCCAGCGACACTTCAATTTTCCCAGCCCAATGGGCTACACTGCCACTGACTTTGTCGAGCTTTTGAAGGAGTGGCCGTACCAACACTTTCTTAAATCCTGCTACCTGTGGCTGAATACCCGCAAAGGTGGCCAGCATTTCAAAATTTGGACTCGCACTCCAGGCGTGACACTCACTGCGGGAGACTCCTTCAGGGAAAGTGGTGACTCCCAATTTTAAAAGATCTTTCCATTTTGACAAGAGGTCAAAGTAGAGATCACCGGCTTCGGCCTGGTTCATGGCGCGGGCGAGGTA
>JAYWDP010000319.1:0-12903 GCA_043779775.1 Cyclobacteriaceae bacterium | reverse complement strand
CATTGCGGACCCTGAATTCATGGGGAATTTCTTTCTTGCGCATGGCAATATGCACGAGTGAATTTCCTTCAAATAGAAAATCGTCGTCACCGCAATCAAGGTACCACCGTACAGCCTTTTTCTGATCATCGGGCATTGCCTCGATCAACGGAAGCGCAGTATTCTTTTTAAACCAGGCATCAATTTGTTCGGGTGTTCCGGTAAGTTTTCGTTGCTCAAGCCATTCTTTCATTGCTTCCATCGTGAGGGGACCGGCTGATGCGCTGAGTGGACATGCGGAAGAAAACAATTCGGGATGATGCAATGCGTAGATAAAAGTTCCGTGTCCTCCCATCGAAAGACCTGCTACAGCCCGGAATCTTTTCTCCTTCTTGATCCTGTATGTTTTTTCAACGAAAGGCATAAATTCTTCAAAGAAGAAATCTTCATATCGCCATTCTCCTTTGAGGTCATTGGAAAAACCACGCTGGCCCGTGTTGGCGTCGGGCATCACAATGATCATGGGTGTTGCCGTTCCCTCCGCCACGGCTTTGTCGGTAATGTGCTGGACCTCGCCGAACTGGACCCAGCCCGTCTGATCATCGCCTCCCCCATGTAACAGATACAGAACAGGATAGCTTCGCTGGGAGGTTTCGTAATCCGCCGGCAGATAGACAGCATATTTACGCTCAGTTTTTAAAATTTTACTAGGCAGTGAAAGGTTATCATATACTTTGCTCCCTTGTCCGAAAAGCAAGGAAGGAATGATAGCAAAGATCAGGCAGGCAGTGAATTTCATAGCAATTGATTTATTACTTGAAGTTGGAAAATAGATAAATGATTACAAATGAGAATCTAATGTACAGAGTCTCAATGATAATATTTATACATGACAAGATTCTCATGTAAAGAAACTATACATGATCCCCCACCGATGCTTACCCATCCCGTTACCTAAAAAAAGAAAAACCCTTATAATCGATTGATCAACAAGTGCTTGTTTGTCTTGAATAATCATCCAAATTCAGTTCTGCTTCCTGTCTGATTTTTTTGATGATCATTCACGACAGTAAAAAATATCCCAATAACAGGAATGAACCGGCGAGGACAGCATAACCAAACGCATAGTCCTTCCTCACCTTATACCACATAATCCAACTGCTCAGGCAAATTATAATCAGTCCGACGGCAATGACGTCCATGGCAAGCCGCCATAGGTTGGTAATCCACCAGTTCGGCGCTTGCGCAGGGTATTCTCTATTCATCCCATTGAAGGTATGCATTGTCCTAAGCTTGCCCCACATATTGAATGTCAGCAGCTTTTCGGAGCCAGCCCCCGTTTCCAAATCAACGACGATGTCCCTGACTTTTCCAGGCGAGACAATCCTGAATTCCAGGGTTTGATCCGTCCGCTTTGGCTGCTGAATTTCACCTGAAGTTTTTTGGAATTCCATTACAGCCTTTTCAGTTAAATCATGGATCATGGCGGGTGGAATAGTAAAGTTTGTAGTCGTCTCTTTTCGCTCGGGCCAAAAGCTGGCGAACTTCCAACTGCCATGATTTAACAACAGTCCAGTCAGCGAGAACAACCAGACAAAGCAGAGTAGGGCCAATCCCAGGTGGATGTGGAATTTTCTGTTGATGTTATGCGCTCTGCTGAAATTCATAATTCAAAATAAAAGGATGGCCACAATGACTAAAAACACAAATCCCACACTCAGCGAAACGATACCAAGCGTCCGTTCGGGCCGAAGGTAATACCATAAGAATACGCCACTGGCTGAAACAAACAGCACAACATAAACAAGGGTATCGGTCGCCACCCGCCAGAGCTTTATCAGCAGGGAGTTCCCGCGCATCTTCGCATTGTGCTGCCCAGGCATCAGGTGGAGAAACTGTGTTGCTCCGAAAAAACCAATTTCCTTTCCAGTGATTGTGACCCTTCCTGTCAGTCTATTCAGAGATATCCATCGCGTAAGCCCTGGTTTATTCAGTGGAAATGAAAACGAAGTATCGGTCCTGGTAATCCATTCGATTTCCCCGTCCAAATTCACTTGCTCCAGAAGTTTTTTTGCCATCAGCGAATCGGAGCCGGTGAAATCAAAGGCGCTCATTTGGCGATATTCAGGTTCAAGTTCATGGATGGGCCGAAGGCGGTTAATAAATGCTGCATGATTCAACACCAAAACACTTATCGCGAAAAGTAAAACAAAGGGGCTGATGAATAGTCCGAAGTATAAATGGAGGGACCGGATCAAAGCATTTAAAGTCACCCGCAATGCTCGCCATTTGATTGGTGACATGTGCTATGTTAAGGAATTATTAACATTTAGGATATAGAGTCAATCTACAATTGATCTAACTCTAGCCGGACTCAGGCTAAATGGAGCTTTCTTTGTGAAATGAAACGCTGGTTTTGTACAATACCTGCAATCTCATGTTCCAAATCGTACTGGTTACCTTGACTTGGGTGATTGGATCCAACTCGAGTAATCAAATAAATAACAACTTATGAAACAAATCACCTTCGC
The DNA here is from genome assembly GCA_043779775.1 of Cyclobacteriaceae bacterium. Taxonomy (GTDB): domain Bacteria; phylum Bacteroidota; class Bacteroidia; order Cytophagales; family Cyclobacteriaceae; genus ELB16-189. Next base: position 10,393 of record JAYWDP010000319.1, on the reverse strand, counting down.
TCTCTTGGCTATTAGTCTGGTTTTAACTTCCTGTAGTACGAAATCTTCTGTAAACGGCACTGTAGCGCTAAAAATGTCAGCCGCTACAATCACCGGCAAAACCTCTGCTGGCCGTTTAGCAACTTCTCCTTCCGGCAGAACACAAGCTACAGTTAGTCTTACCTCTGTAAAAGTTAATTTCGGCGACATCAAATTTGAAGTAGATGATGACCATAGAAAATCGGCTACAGACTCTGTATATGAGGACACCAAACTAAAAGGACCATTCCTGGTTGATTTGTTATCAGCAAGTGCATTCATTGATCAAACGATTGCAAGTATTAGTATTCCGAATGGGAACTATAAAGAGGTTGAATTCAAATTTGCCAAAGTAATCAGCAGCGATGCTATGAATGGAAAATCCATTTCTATTTCCGGTATTGCTGACGGAAAAGCTTTTGAATTTTGGAGCGATACCACTGAGGAACTGAAAATCGATTTTAGTGATAAGACAAAGAATGTAATTATCAGCAATAACGATTTAAGTCTTGCCATCAAATTGCATCTTGATCAACTACTCACACTGATTCAAAATGCGATCACGACCGGTTTAACCGATACTAACAACAATGGCAAAATTGACATTGATCCCAAGAATTCAGATGGATATGGTGATTTATACTCAGCCATTAAGAAAGCGCTGGAAAATGAAACCAAACTGGATGATGGAAAGTAGTTTGCTTTAATTAAAATTGAACAGGTTAGAAGCCGATGGTGAAGATCATCGGCTTTTTTTGTTTCCTGTCGTTAGTCGTATGGGCGGAGTAGTCCTTATTTTGGTGGTTACGATAGCTGCGGAATGGAATGCCTGGCTGATAAAGTAAGCCAACCAATTTCAAAAATCAATTTTCCGATCGGCATATGGGCCGACCGGTTTTGTGATCCCTTGAGGATCACCGTGAGTATTGGGGCGGCCATCAAACCAGGGATTACTTTAGAAGCAGGAAAAGTGAAACAAAGTAATTTTCACGATAGTCCGCTTCTTCGCATCGGATTATTTCACCGGCACGGCATGGATAAAGCCGTTAGTACCCGATGACCGCACTTTCAATTGTGTGATAGGTATTGTGACGTTTGAACCCGGTGCCAGAAACAACTGGCATACACATCCGGGTGGTCAGATCTTAAAAACCATAGAGGAGATTTCGCTACCCGGAACCATCTAATTCCGCGGCGGGATATTTATACATGATAAGATTCTCATGTAAAGAAACTATACATGATCCCGACATATGCTTAACCCATCCACTTACTTTAAAAAAGAACCCTTGCTAATCGATTGATCAACAAGGGTTTATTTTCATTAGTGGTGATCCCGCTGGGATTCGAACCCAGGACCCCTACATTAAAAGTGTAATGCTCTACCAGCTGAGCTACGGAATCTTATATCCAAAAACTACTGGTTCTATTTACCTCCATTCTTATCTCCGGAACGCAAGTCCCGATTCCTAATCTCCCGTGGATCATATCTTTGCAGTCTGATCCTTACAGTTTGGCCAGTTTAAAGGCTTTTCCGTAATTGAGGACGCAAAGGTAACAGGATAGGAAAAAAATGCAAAAACGGGTCTCATTTCTCTTTATCATTATTGCAAGTATCTCCATTTCAGCCAATACAATTGCTGTCGCTCAACCCAACTACGCTGAGACAGCTTCGTCGGGCTTGGCGGACGTAGACCAATCGAATAGCGACCTTTCTACCAAAGCATTAATAAGTGCGGATTCACTATACGCCGCCAAGCAATACACCCAGGCCTTTGAACTTTACCAGTCGCTCTACAAAAGCGGCCACTACTCTCCCGCAATGCTCCTCAAAATGGCCCACATCCAGGAAGGTCTCAACCACCTCGGAGAATCGCTCTTCTACCTCAACATCTACTTTCTCGCCTCCGACGACCACCAGGCACTGAAAAAAATGGAGGAACTGGCAAAGAAAAATAACCTCGAAGGCTATGAGACCAGCGAAACCACTAAAATATTTATGTGGCTCCAGGAGGAATACACTACCCTGGCCCTGGCCATCGCTTCCATGGCATTGTTCCTCCTGGCTTTGATGTATTACCAGCACACAAAGTCACAGGTGAAACCTTCCCTCACGGGCATCTTACTGGTAACGGTCCTGGCAATCTTGTTTGTCCACATCAACTTTAGCAAAAAAGAATCCCGCGGTATCGTCGCCGACTCCCAGACCTACCTCATGAGCGGACCTTCCGCCGGAGCGTCGGTAGTCGCCATCATCGGCGAAGGTCACCAACTGGAAATAGAAGGGAAGAAAGATGTGTGGCTGCATGTTCGATGGAAAGAAAAAGATGCGTGGATACGCGAAACCAGGTTGAGAGCGATAACTCTTTAAGTTCAAGGTTCAAAGTCCAAGGTTGGCGAAGAAGCAACGCACTGGGACATTGGAGATTCGGTGCTGGAAAATCCAGATCCAATAATACAGGTTCACGCAAAGACGCAAGGGCGCAAAGAAAATACTAAGCTACTCCCTAAGAAGCGCTTAGCAAAAAGCGTCAGACTCAGGCTTCGGATCAACGAAACAAATCGTATTTTATAATCCTTAACGCCTCATTAACAACAGGTATCACCCGAGGATGATGGTATTCTCAGCCTGACCGCTTCGCAGCCATAACTCGGAACTCAGAACTCAGAACCCTAAACCCTGAACTCTGAACTCTGAACCCATTTTTCCAACGCCCTCTTTCACAACCCAACACAGTACCCCCCGATCAGTACCGCAGTGAAACCGTCCCCTTATAATCCTTCTTAGAATACTTGATCAGATAATAATAAACCCCCGGCGATTCATTAATGCCATACCATTTGAAATCCCGGTCCTTGCTCTGGAAAACCGTCGTGCCCCAGCGGTTGAGAATGGTAACACCCTCGAACATCGACACGCAGTTGTCGCTGGGTAAAATGTTTTTGAATTCTCCCGTCATAGGGTCCTTCGTCTCCATGGCAAAGTAATCATTGACATAGTCGCCGTTGGGAGAAAAGAAATTGGGCGGAACGAACTGGATATCAGAACCATCGATATCTTTTATTTTGAAATGCAGATTGACGGAGTCCTTCTTGCCTGTGATGCAGCGATCGTCGCTGAGCTTAAAGGTGAAATGATAGTCATTCTCATAAACACCGTCCTTAAAAATGGAACAGTCGGGCTGCCAGGTGAACACCGTCTGGATGGGACTCGTGCCCGTAATGGGTGTAAAAGCATAACCCTCCGGCGCTACGTCACCCTCAGCGTTCGTAAGCTCGAGTTTGAGGTTGTCTTTTGTAGGATTTATATCAGCATCTGTGCCTGAAAGCAGCAAGTCAATGGACGGGCCCCGGAACATGACAATTGAATTATTGTACAAGGTGGTCGCAGGGACATTCCGGTTGGTGACCGTCAGCACCGGTGGTTGATTAAGGGGCCGAAGTATTTTCAATTGTACACTCACCGTGTCGGCCTTGAAGATGCGGCATTTGTTGGCATTGTCCACGACGACAAACTCAAAATCAAACGTATCCTTTTTCTTCAGATCGACGGAAGCACATTTAATGTCCCACTGAAAGCCGCCGATGACCTTTCCGTTGCCGTTGACAGGGTTGGGTGTGTAGACCATACCATAGTCTGAGAGGTTGAAGCCCTTGCCTTTGCCGCTCATGACGAGATAGTCGTTGTCCGTGAGGTCTTGTCCCGTCACATTGAAGTTGAACGAATCATAAATCCGTCGCGTGAGGCCCGTGACCGTATGTTCATAAGGATTAGGAGTCAGGTCCGTGTCGATGGTAGGGTCAGCATTGCCGGGGAGAATAACATTCAGGTTGTAAATCGCTTTCGTGGGATTGGGGATGAGACACTGGTCCTGGTCCTCTACCTGAACGGTCACCTGAAAGTTGGTGCGTGTGGCGAAATTATAAATATCGCAGCGGGCGTCCCAGGCAATTTGTCCGTCCGCTGCGCCGTTGGTCTGGTTGAAAATGTTAAAAGTAAAACCTTCCGGGGCCAGTGCAAAGCCGTTGGTGAGCACCGACACGATGAGTGGGTCGTTGTCGTCATCTTTTACTGCGAAGGGCCAGGCTCCCTGTGTACCTTCATTCAAAGTTCCCAACGGTGCATTGACCGGGTTGGTAGAAGTAAAATACGGTTTGCTATTGGCAGGCGGCTCCACATGCACGGTTATTTTTAATGTGTCGGTGAGCGGCAGACTACAGGCGTCATCCATGGCCACGATACCGATGACAGGGTCGCCTCCTACAAAATACGGACATTGTGGAAAGCAAATGGTAAACTCGGCGATGCTTCCATTCACCAGGGTGGCATTGGTGACCGTCGGCAAAATTCCCGCAAGGTTCTTTTTGAAATTCAGTGGGATCGCTTTGATGCTGACGCGCTCGATAAAGTTGTCATCAGCGCTTTGTGAATCCGGATCCGAGACCTGCACCTGGATGCACCGTTGGCCATCGGGCACCGAGTTGAGGAAGAGCGCGTTCATCACCTTGATATGGGTGTACGTAGGATCGGTGAGTTTTTTTCCCAATACCACCGGAGGCGCGGCCTTCGGGCAGGCATCGACCACGAGCATCTGAAAATCGCGCCGCGTCTCTCCGATTTTTATTTTGTCCCTGAACTCCTCCACCTTTACGGCAAAGACAAACAATCCTTGTGATGAAGGCGTCACCGTCAAAAAACCATCGCGGCTGATACGCAGGTCGGGGGTACCGGCGAGGATATTGGTCGGGCTAAAGGGCGGCCTCCATCTTACGTCCGGATAGGGTCGGGGCCTGGGGCCACCAGGTGGGACCGCGGCAGCACTTTTTGTATTCAAGGGTGCTACCAGAGAATACACCAACGAATCTCCGTCATCGTCTATGCCACCGAAGTCGGTGTAGTAAGGTCTGCGGGGACATCCATAGTCATTGAGGGGAGGGAAAAGCCGGGGTGTAGAGTCAACAAATGGTTTACCATCTTTCATGACTGGCGGAAACTCCAGATAGAATGTTTGTCCGGCATAGTTAACGCCTCCCGGTGGATCACTAAAGATATTGGTGATGGAATAATTTCTGCAACAACGCTCCCATGCGATGTAGTATCCCCCGGGATCACTGAAAGAGTCAGGCGATAGGGTTATGATAGTGGAATAAAATATTCTAAGGGTAATTAATTCTCCTTTCGAACACGAAGGCTGGGTATATTGAACGTGGAGACGGGGACCAATCCACGATAAGTGTACATCCATCATGGTAGCATTATCAACCATTCGAAAAATGCGGACATCCTCGCCAGCAGGATCTTTGGCAGGCCCATTTCCATTTAATGAGTCAAAATATATTACCAGATTAAGCCTATACTGAAATCCGTTGAGATGAATTAATTCAAACTCACCGCCCACAATGTGCGAGCTGATACCCAAGAGGGGGGTACCCATCAGAAAAAGAATAAAAATCCCTTTTTTCATTAACCGTAATTCGAAAGATAATTAAAGCACCTCATCGTATGAAATACCTTTCCCTAAATTGCGACCCGGAAACAATAATTGATGACGAATCTCAGGCTCTTTAACGTCTTGCGCGGTATATTTGAGATGACCCGAAAGAGTAACTTTTGGCTATTGGCCTTTAGCCGTTGGCGGCTGTTGGCAGATTCCTCTGCGTCTCAGTCTTTGCGGTTCAAATTTCTAATTATGCCAGAACTAAGAAAAGGCGACATCATCGCGGACGTACAAATTGACACCATGGCCGCTGAGGGTAAGTGCGTGGCCCGGATGAATGGACAGGTGATCTTCATTTCCGGCGGCGCACCGGGGGATGTTGTAGACATCGCACTGACAAAAATAAAATCGTCTTTTCTCGAAGGACGCGTCACGGCCATAAAAAAACTATCACCTCATCGCACCGACCCATTTTGCCCGCATTTCGGCACCTGTGGCGGCTGCTCCTGGCAGCATATCAACTACGCTACCCAGCTTCAGTACAAACAACAACAAGTTATTGACAACCTTGAAAGGATCGGCGGACTTCAGTTTCCCGCCATCCAGCCCATTCTTGGCTCCAAGCGTGAAAAATATTACAGGAACAAACTTGACTTCACTTTCACTTCCAACCGATGGCTCACCAAAGAAGAATTTACATCGGGTCAGACCTTCGGCGATGGTGGCTTCGACCGCCGTAGCTTTAGCGAAGGCGGTCTGGGCTATCATATTCCCCGCATGTACGACAAAGTCTTTGATGTTAAGGAATGTTTCTTGCAACCCGACCCCTCCAACGCCATCCGTCTCTGCGTGAAAGAAGTCGCTCTTCGCGAAGCGATTCCGTTTTTTGATCTTAGAAAGCAGGTGGGTTTTTTGAGGACTTTGACTCTCCGCACGGCCAACACCGGTGAAGTCATGGTCATCCTTCAAGTCACCTACGACAAAATGGAATGGACGGAAAAAATCCTGGCAGCGCTTTCGGAAAAATTTCCACAGATCACGTCCATCAACTATATCATCAACGGAAAGAAGAACGACACTTTTTACGATCTCGATATCCTCTGCTGGAAAGGCAGTCCCACCATCACGGAAACCATGACAAAACCGGATGGAAGCGGCACGTTGCAATTCCGCGTGGGGCCCAAATCATTTTACCAGACTAATTCCGAACAGGCTTATACACTTTATAAAATAGCCTGGCAGATGGCGGACCTCAAAGGTCATGAGTTGGTGTACGATCTCTACACGGGCACGGGCACGATTGCAAACTTTGTGGCCGGTCAGGCCGGAAAAGTAGTAGGCCTGGAATCTGTGGCTGCAGCCATCGAGGATGCCAAAGTAAATTCACAGATCAATAACATTTTCAACACGGAATTTTTTTCCGGTGACATCAAAGACTTGCTGGATGAGTCTTTCCTCACCACCCACGGTCACCCCGACGTGATCATCACCGATCCGCCCCGCGCTGGCATGCATGAAGATGTGTGCAGAATGCTATTGAAGGCCGCAGCCCAGCGTATCATCTACGTCAGTTGCAACCCCGCCACCCAGGCCCGGGATCTGAAAATTTTATCAGAGAGATACAATATTATTTCTGTCCAACCTGTCGATATGTTCCCACAGACGATACATGTGGAGAATGTAGTGAGGCTGGATAGGAAGTAAGGTTAATTTAACACAACAATCAAATTGGTTAAGTATACTCTTCTATAGAAAGGCTTACCGGATGCGCCTCGCATTCCGGTACTGTGCTTCTTAAACCGTCACCTCCTCCGTAACAATCTCCAACCCCGCATTCACCATCGCCCCAAACCCCCCGTTCACATTGATCAGATTTTTGAATCCTTCTCGCTTCATAATGGATATGGCTGTCATGGAACGATAGCCGCCGCCGCAGTGGACGATGTACGTTTTATTTTTATCGAAGGATTTTGTGTTAGCTGGCATTCCGGCAAGGGGCACAAACTGAGCGTCTTTCAAATGGCTGACACTCCATTCTCCGGGCTTGCGCACATCCAACACCTCGGCACCCCCCGTTACGACTGCTTTCATTACATTGGCAGAAATGGATCTGACGGTTTCCACTTTTTCATTCCATGTTGTGATTCCGCCTTCCAGGTAACCCACTATGTTTTCATAGCCCACCCTCGCCAGACGTAAAATGGTTTCATGTTCTTTGCCAGGTTCTGTAATCAAAATTAAAGGATGCTGAATATTGATCAACGTTCCCACCCACACGGCAAATTGTCCATCGAGACCGATGTTGATGGACCCCGGAATAAATCCCCTCTCAAAATCATCGGCCTTGCGCGTATCAATGATCACAGCGCCTTGCTGCATCTCGGATTTAAACCGATCAAGAGAAAGGGGTTTTGTATTTTCAGAAAGAACCACGTCAATAGAATCATAACCGTCTTTGTTAATGCGCGCATCTTCAAAGAAATATTTTGGAGGAGGCAGGATGCCATCGGTCACCTGTTGAATAAAATCCTCACGGGTTTTGGCTTTCAACGCATAGTTGAATTTCTTCTGCTCCCCGAGTGTGGAGAAAGTTTCCTTGCCGATACTTTTACCACATGCTGAACCTGGCCCGTGGGCGGGATAGATGATCGTCGCATCGGCCAGGGGCTTGATTTTATTGTTGAGCGAATCATACAACATGCTGGCCAGTTCACGCGAACTCAACACCCCATCCAGTAAATCCGGCCTTCCTACGTCGCCGACAAATAAGGTGTCACCGGTGAAGACGGCATATTCTTTTCCATTTTCATCGAGCAATAAAAAACAGGACGACTCGGGTGTATGGCCGGGCGTATGTAACACTCGGATCGTCAGTTTGCCAAGCTTAAATTCCTGACCGTCGGTGGCATTGATGACTTTGTATTTAGTGTCTGCCATGGGTCCAAAGACAATGGGCGCGTTTACTTTGCGGGCCAGGTCGATATGGCCGGAGACGAAGTCGGCATGGAAATGAGTTTCAAAAACATATTTGATCACTGCTTTGCGCTCTTCTGCCAGGGCGATATAAGGTTCCGTTTCGCGCAGCGGGTCAATGATGGCGGCCTCACCTTCCGACTCAATGTAGTAGGCGGCTTCTGCCAGACAATTGGTATATAGCTGTTCGATGTACATGGCTTTCTGGATTTGGTCCTATAACCACGCTAAGATCTAAAAAATTCCTTAAATACAATTAAATACAATTCACCGCAGAGAACCGCAAAGGTTATCTGCTGCTTTGAATAAAACGCTGCGAACCTCCGTGGCCTTTGCGGTTAAAAAATTCCGGAATCTCGGCCTTCAGTGAATATCTACATTTCGACTAATCATTAAACCATTGAGGATCATTTTGTGATTTCTTGGTGTCCTGGTGCCTTTGTGGCAATAACCCGCCGCCCCTTCAATACTATTCCGCTAACCCATAACTTTGACCTATGAACCGACTTTTCACAATCCTGCTTTTTCTGGCGCTGACCCTGAAGGGTTTTGCCATGGAATACGCACGCTTTGAAGAAAATGGAAAAATCGGTTTAAAAGACGATAACGGAAAAATTGTCCTGCCCGCTGCCTTTGACGCCCTGGGCTGGTCGGACGGAAATTTCTCTTTGATCGGGCAGATTACCGGATATCGAAAGGATAACCTCTGGGGACTGCTGAATCTTAAAAAAGAATTTATCACCAAAGCCGAATATCAGACCCTCGCCTCTGCAGGCGGAGACCGCGTTATCGTTAGCCGATTGATTAAACCCTTTACAATAAAATTCGGCTGCATTGACTTGCAGGGGAAAGTAATGATACCTTTTGCCTATGACGAGTTACGGTTGCAAGAACTTCGTGCCATCGTGATGGTGAAAAAAGGTACCCGTTATGAGTATGGACTTGTCGACCTCCGGGGCAATGGCATTCTACCCATTCAGTACAAGAAAATTGAACCGCTCGGCAGTTTGCGATTTGTCGTTCAGGATTTTACAAACAAGAGCGCCCTTTGCTCTGAAGATGGAAAATGGATCACCAGTTTCTTCATCGACCACCTGTCAGACTTTCAATTCGACCTGGCCGTTCTCCGTCAGGAATGGAAATGTGGCATCATCGACCGCAACGGTGAAATAAAAATTGAACCAATCTATCGCGAGTTGAAAATTACGGCGCCCAGGGAGGTTTTGGTGCGCAAAGCAGACGAATGGAAGGTCATCAATAGCCGCGAGGAGGAAGTACAGAAAATCGAAGCCGACGAAATAGCCTTTGGTTCGGATGGCTTGAACCGGATCAGGATGAACAACCACTGGGGCCTCCTGAATAATGACTTTAACCTTCGCTGGGCCATCGACTTTGATTATCTCGGGCCCATCGAAAACAAATTGATTGTCGTAAAGAAAAACGGAAAGTTTAGTTTACTGCGGATGGACCAATCAGAAGTTTTAACGGCAAGCTTCGATTCTCTTTGTGTTCAGAATAATTTCATTCGTGCCTTCCAAAAGGAAATTGGAAAATCTTCCTGGGCTTTGTACGATACGTTTGGAATTAAAAAGACCCTTGCCAACTATGAATTCATTGATCACTTCAACGGAAGATTCTTCCCAGTGAAAAATCGCGGGTACTGGGGTGGCGTGGACCGGTATGGCCAGGAGAAAATTGCCTGCGTATATGATTCGTTGTTGGGGATGAAAGGTGATCTGATGGCTGTCCGGTTCAAAGATCAGTATGGCGTCATCACACTCGAAGATCAGTGGCGTCTGACCCCCCAGTCAGCCAAAATCGAACTGTTGAGCGCCGATTGTTTTCTGGAAAGAAAAGACAGTTTATGGTACCTGAAAGACCTTACGGGAAATGCCCTTTACTTCACCGACAATCCTATTGAAGTTTTCTTTGATCATCTGCAGGAGCGGTTGCCGGATGGCACC
>JAYWDP010000318.1:0-12974 GCA_043779775.1 Cyclobacteriaceae bacterium | reverse complement strand
AAGAAATTGTGAGAAATTAAGAATTGCATTGATAAATCACATGGCATTTGCTTGTGACTTTACCCCTATTGAACATCTAAAAAGAAACAAATCCTACTTGTCAATTTCATTGATCTCCACTATTTTCTCGTCTCCGTCACCAATTCTACAATGCAAAAAGGGTCACAACGAACACTAAGAAGGCACAATGGACACAAAGGGATTTTTAGTTGCTTATCAATGATAAGACCAGAAATTTGTAAAATAATTCCTTAACACCCACCATTATGGCGAACGAACATCTTCCAAAAAAAGACATTTGGAAAAGCATCTTCCGACTGATCATTCCAACAAAGAAAAGATTTGCCTTGGTCGTGATCATCAGTTTACTCAGCACGGGCGTCAATTTGATTGAGCCATTGATTTACCGGGAGGCAATCAATGATATCGCTGGACTCTTTGTACAAAAGGCCAAAGACGATACACGCAAAGAATATGGCGACCTTACGGAGTCCGATAGCTCCATCACTTCCATTATCGAAGATTCAATCTTTCAGGAAAATGACAGCACGTCCGCCGACAGTCTTTATGTTCAGGACAGCATCAGTAACGCGAATCAACCGCTGACTGCCGGCACCGATCAAAGAAAAATCCCCCATCGTAAAGATCATGTTGCCGGAAGAACGCCGCAGCAAGCCCTTCAGACTTTACTCTGGGCGGTGACCATTCTATTTTTTGTCGGCGTGATCGGCCATTGGTTGCGACTGATCGGTGATAACATGAATGTGAGACTCTCCTGTGGCATTGAACAAAATTTCATTCAAAATACGTTTGCCCATGTACTCCGACTACCATTGGGATTTTTTGGCAAACGCTCCAGCGCTGCGTTGTCCAAGCAGATAAACCAATCTGAAGAAGTCTCTGGCGTTGTCAACGGATTTTCTCAGCAGATACTCCCGGAAATTATCAGTTTGACTGGCATTCTGATCATCATGTACTTTCAAAATGTAACGCTTACCCTTATTGCGCTATCCATCATTCCCTTCTATCTCTACATTGCGATGCGTTCGGCTAAAAAACTGGAATCTGATCTCGCCCGGTATTATGAGCAATGGGAGGAAGTTTCCGCGCGGATTCAGGATGCCCTCGGAGGAATTAAAACTGTAAAACTTTCAGGTGCTGAAAACAGGGAAGCCTTCAGACTCAAGCAGATTGCCGACGTTGCCTATAAAGATTATATCGATCGTTCAAAACGCTCTAATAGATATGTTTTTTGGGAATCCATGCTCACACGGACTGCCAGTGCCCTGGTACTTGGATATGGCGGGTATCTCACACTTGAAAACAAATTGACCCCAGGCGATGTAGTCATGTTTGTTGCTTACCTCGACCGTCTTTACGATCCCATCGATTCACTGGCCAGCCTTTGGGTGGAACTTCAGCAAAATATTGCGTCGATGGCGCGGGCTTTTAAGTTAGTGGACAACAGTGTTGAAGAAAAGAATGGGCATGCGCTGACAATAAAGAATGGGAATGTGGAATTCAAGAACGTTCATTTTGGCTATACTGCGGAGCGAGAAGTAATAAAAGGCATTTCTTTCACCCTCGCTCCAGGAAAAGTAACGGCCATCGTCGGTACTTCGGGCGCGGGGAAAACTACCTTAGTGGATCTGTTGATAAAACTGTACGAGCCATCAAGCGGGGAAATCTGCATTGACGAAGAGAACCTTTCCCATTGTGATGCCGCTTCGGTTCGGCAACAAATTGGAATGGTCTCGGCAGATGGAGCGGTCTTTCGGGGAACACTGGCGGATAACATTCGTTACAAAAGACCGGAAGCAACCGATGAGGAGACCTTGCGCGCAGCACTTGCTGCCGGGATGGAGGGTACACTTCAACGATTGCCCGAAGGATTACAAACGCCAGTGGGCGAAAATGGAATCGGACTTTCTGTTGGCGAACGGCAGCGCATTCAAATTGCCCGGATCCTGGTCTCCCAGCCACGAATTCTTGTTCTGGATGAAGCCACAGCGAACCTCGACTACGCAACGGAAGCTGAAATAAAGAGGACCATACATGAAATCCGCAAAGAGAATACCGTAATCATCATTGCCCATCGATATTCCATGGTAAGGGACGCTGATTATGTTATTGTCCTTTCCGCTGGTGAAGTACTGGAACAAGGTATCCCGGAAGAACTGATTCAACGAAAAGGATGGTTCGCTAATTTTGCACTGGCGGCTGAACAGGGGTCCGAAGAGAAATCAGAGAATAATGAAAGCGATGAAGGTGAAGATGATGAGGACATGTCAGACGAAAATTAAAAAATGAAGCCATGGAAAACGAAGATAAAAAATATAAGGTATTTATTCTGAAAAAGCTCTGGCCCGTACTTGTGAGCCTTGGCGGGGCATCCGTAATGATTCTTGCTTTTTTTATTCCTTCTATTCAGGAACAATGGGACCGTTACCAGTCAAGAAAAGTTATTGAGCAGTATGAAGAAATTGGAAATGAGTTCTATACCGAAGAGCATTATAAAATGGCAGAAGAAGCCTATGCCAGAGCATTTGAACTCTCCGATCAAAAGCGTCTCGACATTGAGGTAAAAAGATTGAGTGCCAGGGTACACCGCATCAATGAAGATCCAGCCTGGGGAAGCAACCCACCAGAAGATTTGCAGGAAGCCGACTTCCAAATGCTTCTACATCTGCAAAAAGGGAAAGACAAGGCAAGGGACCGGCTGTATACCCTCAACAGTTACGGAATTTTTCTCGCCGGTCAGGGAAGTTTGAAAGAATCCAGGGCTGCGTTTGACGAAGCCCTTCAACTGGACTCTACCGAAGCGCATACTTATATTAATCTGGGCAACCTCCTCGATCAGCAACGAAAATATGGTGAAGCTGAAAAAGCCTATTTGAAAGCCATTGCGCTGGATTCCAACAACGTCAGGGTCCATTACAATCTCGGACTGCTATTTCTTGAGTTGCAGAATCCGGAAAAGGCCGCTGTTGAGTTTGGTAAAGTGATTAAACTTGACCCCGCTGACAGTGATGCAGTCTATGAATTCAATCGTCTTCAAAAGTAATCCTGATGAAAATATCAAAGTTTGCCACGCACTTAGGTATTGGACGGTGGGCGACCAACATTTGTCATTCCATATAGACTCTAGGTACTGTCAGCCTGAGAATACCATCACCCGTTGGTTGATACCTGTTGTAAATGACAAGGATAAGGTTTCATAAAATAGAAGTTAGGTGCCACTTCGTCATTCATCCCGATGTCTATCGGGATCAGCATTCAAAATTCAAATTCTATTTTAACAAATCTTTATAACTAATCAACTGAATATTTTTCTGTCGTATGACCTCTTTTATTTTGACATCTGTCCAAAGGGAAGTCACCCCCTGACGGTCGGCAGCCACATCTTCATAGCCCACATGATTCACTGCCCGCAGTTCGGGTGAATCCAATCCGGGATGGTCCACAAAAAGGTACGTGTTTCCCGGTTCTAATTTATTCAATGCTCCGACGAAGTTTTTTAATTTTTCATCCAAGGTTTTATGAGGACCATCGTATGCCATGCCTTTTACATTCAGGGCCTTCAGATCAATGTTGATCTGATATTCATTGGATAGCTTTTCCGTTAGTGTTTTTACAGCGTCATCGATGCCCGTACACCCCATGTGACCGGAGATATGGCTGATGCGGGGAATTTTTTTAATTGCCATTTCAATTTGCGCCCTGAATTCTTTTTCAATATCAGCAATATTCCAGGTGTGCTCGGTTATTGCTTGCCCCGGATAATTTTTGTTAGGCCAGATCATTGGATAGAAATATCCATCCGGGTCTTTCAAACTGGGGCAGTCCGACAGCGGGCGCCATTTGATATTGTCCCACTCGCTGGTGATGGCGAGGTGAATGCCCACATCGACATTCGGATTCTCTTGTAAAAGCTTCACGGCTTCGGGAAACCAGGGTGAAGGAACGATCACTTCAATGGAAGTTTCGATGCCTTCTTTATAGGCTTTGATCAACGCTTCATTTCCACTGTGCGAGTATCCCATGTCATCGCCGCGGATGATGAGGCGGGTGGGATTTCGCTGGGAGAAGGCAAATGTGAATTGAATTACAAAAAGAAAAATGAGAAGCCTTTTTTTCATTGTAGTAGGTGTTATACTATTCAATGTAAGAAAATATTTATATGAATTTCAATGTCGAATATCCAATACTGAATACTGAATGTCGAAGTTTGGAGCGCACTTCGGAATTGGTCCCGATAGCCATCGGGATTGGGCGTTCGATATTCAAGATTCAATTTCAAGGTATTTTGGGACAAGGTACCTTGCCACGCCACTGTCTGCGCTTCGACTCCGATCAGTATGACACCACCATCCAACCCTGAACTCAGAACCCGGAACTCTGAACCCGGAACTTTGAACTTTAAACTTTGAACCTGCCTGCGCTGAGACAGCTTCGGTAGGCAGGCTTTGAACTTTGAACTCTGAACTCACTCAACTTTCGGAAAAAAACTATTGAAAATCCTCGCCGGAAGTGCGTTCGATTGCGCCAACGCTTCTTCAAGGACAGACCGCGCTTCTTCCTGTCTCCCCGACAACATGTAAGCACCTATCAATTCGAACAATAACCAGGCGTGACGGTTAGACAGCCGGCTTGCCGTAAGAAGGGCCTCAATGGCCTGATCATACTTTTCCATTCCCATATAACTTAACCCCACCGCCCGCTGGGCCATAAATGAATCAGGACCATGTTCAACGGCCTTGTGCGCTGCTTCGAGGGCCTTTTCAAATTGACCCCCATGAAGCAAAGGCATAGGCTTGCAAGAAATGAGGCATTGTGGTTTGGGGCTCCATTTCCGCTTCCTCAAAGTTGCCTTTGATCTGTTGGAGGACCGTCTGTAGCGTTCATTCGCAGCAGAATTATTTGGATTAATCGCAAATACTTTGGTGAAATACTGCTCCGCCTCCGGCCAATTCCATTCATATCCCATGCTGATGAATGCAAGTGTTGCATAGGCCTCTGTTAAGGCAGGATCAATGTGCAACGCATTTAATGCAGCCTCTTTGGCTTTCGTGATTGCTTCTTCAGCTTGAATGAGATTATAAAATCCTAACAACACATACGCCTTTGCCATCCCCGCAAGGGCCAGGGCAAATTGAGGATCGAGCGCCAATGCCTCCTGAAACAACGTTACGCTTTTTAATAAATGCTCGCCTTGTTTGTTCCAAAAGAATTGTCCTCTAAGGTAGAGGTCATAAGCGGATGCATTCTGCGTAGATGTCTTTTCCATTATTTTTCGTTCACTTTCGCGGACAGTGATCGAAAGTTTTTCTGCAATGACATATACTATTTTATTACGGAGGGTGAAAATATCTTTCCAGGGAATATCGTACTGTTCTGTCCAAAGCTCAACGGCACGCTCTGTATTAATCAGCTTAACAGTAATCTTAAGACGCTCACCTTGCTTGTGCAGGGAGCCTTCCAACACAGCGCTCACTCCCAATTTTTCTCCGAGTTCCCGCAGATTTGGTTTTGTTCCCCTGAATGGAAAAGATGCTGCGCGACTGATGACTTTTAAATCCTTTAAGCAGGCCAGCTTACTCAATAGCTCTTCAGCCAGGCCTTCACCAAGGTATTCCTGATCTGCTTCTCTATCCATATTGGCAAAAGGCAAAACAGCGATCGCTTTGATGGATGAAATTTTACTTTTTGGGTTAAAGAAATGTCCGTCTTCGGCTTTGAAGGTTCAACTCTCGGTTTTTCAAAATTCTTCAGTGCCTGGATGATGTCTTTTACTGCATTCGCAACTTTGTTAATCTGATCACGATAGAGGGTATGGTTAGCATTTTTCAGTGGGTCATCTTCATTTGCACGCAGTGGGCGGTTGACACCGGGCGATTTGAAGATGAAGTCAATGGGTCGGAGCTTACCTTTCAATTCCTCCTCTAAAATTTTTATATCAGCAATATCCAGTTCATGAATGCGTACCGGCAGCACCCGGTTGGACGCATTTCCACTGAGCAACTTTACTGTAGGACCAAACTTGTCGGTGGCGGTCACTTTATTAAAGGCCAGAAACTCATGGACCCATGCAAAGCTTTCAGGGTCGCAATACGTTTGTGAAACGATCGGAATAAAAATCAGGGACTTGAGTTTGGGGGCAAGGGACTCATCTACATTTTGCGTCTCCAGCAACCCATCGTGCGGATTTTCATCAAAGTAAATATTCACTTTTCCCTTTACAGTGGCCTCCAACTCCAACGAAAGGTTGGCAACGAACTCCGTGACCCAGCCGTCTGCCTTTTTTGGGGCGAGCGTCTTATTGTCGTTGTGGCGATAGCTGATAAAAATGTCGTATTCGAAACCTGGAATCAGGGAGGGCATAGTTCAAACTTACTGGAATTAGAAACTACACACAAAACAGCCATTACCTTTTTGCAACAAATGTGTTATAGAATGCTCCATACGGAATAGCACAGGCAGGGCTCTATAGCCACTTTTGACTACGTAATTGATCCTAGTCAAAAAAAGCTATGAAATCGATAACCCCTACTGAGAGTAAAATCCTGGAGATGATTGCCGAGGGCTTTTCAACACCTGATGTTGCCACTGCCCTGGCGATGAGCAAGTTCACCGTGCTGAGTCACCGGCGAAGTTTGCTCAAAAAGTTTGGCGTGAAAAACTCTGCTGAACTGGTGCGCAAGGCAATCCAACTTCAGGCGATTGGCATATTCAATAAAGACCATAAAAGGACAAAGGTGAGCTAAAGCTCACGGTTGCAGATACTGGAATTGGTATATCCGAAGACCAGCAACAGAAGATCTTTGAACGCTTCCACCAGGTGAGTGAAGCCCACAAAGAAGTTGGCACCGGCATCGGACTGGCGCTGGTTAAAGAACTGGTGGAGTTAATGGAGGGAAGGGTTTCTGTGAAGAGTAAGCCCGGAGAAGGAAGTGAATTTAAAGTAACATTGCCTATTGAGTTAATAATGGTGCAGGAAGAAACGAGTACAAGTAACGAAGCAAAATCTCAGCCACTATCAACTATCAACGCCTGCCAGCCGAAGCTTTAGCGCAGGCTGGAACAACTAATAAAGAAATATCGAATATCGAACGCCCAATGTCGAATGTCGAAGTGGACTCCACCAAGCCACATGTGCTGGTCGCCGAAGACAATGCCGACCTGCGAAGTTTTATCATCGATTCACTCCGAAATGAATTTCATTTCCTGGAAGCGGGCAATGGCAAAGAGGGCCTTGACAAAGCGACGACCGAAGTGCCCGACCTCATCATCAGTGACGTGATGATGCCGGAGATGGATGGAATCACCATGACGGGAAAAATAAAAAAGGATATCCGTACCAGCCACATCCCGGTCATTTTGCTGACTGCCAAGACATCGGAAGACAGCATGCTTTCCGGTCTGGGCACCGGGGCCGATGACTACCTGACCAAACCCTTCAACAAAAACGAGTTGCTGCTGAAGGTGCGGAACAGGATCGCTTTACAAATAAAGATCCGGGGAAAATAAAACTCGAGTTCCTCAAAGAATCTCCCAAGGTGGAGGTCCAATCCGCCGACGAGCAGTTTTTGCAAAAGGTGAAAGAGGCCATCCAGCTAAGGTTGAGCGATGAGCAACTCAGCGTGGAGTCGCTTGCCGAAGAGATCGGATTAAGTCGCTCGCAGCTTTTTAGAAAAATAGTCGCCCTGACAGGAGTATCGGTCAACGAGTTGATCCGCACATTTAAGGAGGAGTTTGGAGTGTTGCCGAGCGAGTATGCAGTGAAAGATTAATTTAATCAACAATGTCAGGGAAACTTTTGATATATCTTTTTGCGGGAAAGAAAGCGTACAAGCCAGATTGTTTTTCCGCGAACTACAGCTCCTATCCTATTGGAGAGCTTTCCCGTTTTGACGTGAATCCGGTAGTGGGTGGAATAACCCCTGAGCAACTTCAGGCCCGTAATGTGGGCAATGGTCGGGGCGGCTTCAATCTGTCGTATTTTTTCGCGAAGTACAACCAGCAGTTCGCGGTTATTGACATTGTCAATGTCTCGCTTAAAACTTGGATTGTTTATTATGACCATCAGCTCAATGCGCTGATTCGTTTGTCCAAATACTTTTTAAAATCTTCCAGCGACATATTGCTCTTTTCCTTCATACCCTCCACAATCATCTCTCCCAGGTACAAGTCCTCAAGATTTTTACCCGTCACCACAACGGAAGTTTTTCTGTATTGTTTTATCAGTTTGGCAGCAAAGGTGGCTTCACGCTTGTTTTTAAACCGGGCAATCAGCACGCTCATAAATTCTTTTTTTATAAAGGTACATTATTTGAAAAATCTCACCAAGTGAAAAAACGTTTCTTCCATAGCACATTTCTACTTTTGACCCTCATCATGTTGCAATCTACTGGAGGGTCTCTCTACGCCCAATATCGTTTTCAACATTTTGACACCAAGGATGGACTTGCGGACAATTATGTATGGTCTATCGGTCAGGACAGCCTGGGATATATGCACTGAACAAATGAAAAAAAATTACACACGCATAGTATTGGTATTTATCCTTTGGCTTGTTGTTAATGCCTCACTGGCCCAATCACAATTTCGTTTCCAGCATTTTGGAAGGGCTGAGGGAATGCCACATGAATATGTATGGAGAATGGCCCAGGACAGCCTCGGATTCATTTGGGTCAACTATATGGACCGTCTTGGCCGTTTTGATGGACACTCATTTAAAACCTATAAATATGACCCCAATGATTCATTAAGCCCTCCATTGGATTTCGTATTGGGTAGAGTGTTCAAAGATTCTGATAACAATTTCTAGTTCACAGAACATAAACCAGAATTAGGAAGCAAAAAAACGATTCTCTTAAAATACGACAGGCAATCGGATTCATTCATTAAGTATCAGTTTTTTGACGTAAAAATAAAAAATGGGTGGGTTGCCAGTTTGTCTTTTGAAAAAGATGGGGCGAGTGCCTGGGTAGGAACTTTTGATAATGCTCTTTATAACTACAATTTTAAAAGCGGGGTAGTATCGAATTATTTGAATATTGGGCCCGATGGGAAAGCCCAGGGACCCTACTTCATCTTTAACCAAATGGATTTAGGCCCTTCCATTCTACTATCAACCGATATTGGACTTTGGATTTTTGATAAGGACTCAAAAAAGTTTTCGAGGCCCCCTATCCACCCGGCCGATACTACCCTCCTATTTTCTTTCATTCTGACCAAAGCAAAAGACAACGTCAACAATACCTGGCTATTTTTTTCTCCTAGTCGTACACTCATAAAAATAAATTCTCAGTTCAAAGTACTCCAAAGGATTAATCTTCCAGAAAGCTTACCCCTAGGAAATGGTGATGTTGATAAGGACGGAGTTTTTTGGTTCGGTGGCGTTAATAATTCAAATAATGGCCTTCATCGCTTTGATACACGCGATGGTTCATTGGTCAACATGACCCATGACCCGGCAAATCCACAATCACTTTCCACCAATTATATATTAGATGTAATGATTGATGCCGATGACAATGTGTGGGTTGCCACTGATAGAGATTTGAATTTTCTCGGAAGAAAGGATATCAACTTTTATAACAAAGTAATTGATGAAATAGTATGCGCTAATATGGTGTACAAATCAAAAAATGAAGAGTTTTTGATTTTGAGTAAACACCTTGGCGTCAATAACAACCAACTTTTTATTTCACCCATTATTCCCGAACGGCCTGATTCTATTAACCTCAGGCCATTTCTGGAGCCCATGGAAGGACTTGAAATTCAATCTATCCATAAAGGTATTTTAATTCAAAGGATGGAAACAAATTCACATCACCACCGATGTACAGCGAGAACTCCATAATACAGGTCACGAAGATCACAATGAAGCACGAAAGACACTAAGGTATTTCATTCGTGTTCGTCGTGCCCTCTTTGTGTTCGTTGTGACCTTGCATTTTAACTTGATTGATTTTCTGTAACAAAACATAAGAAATATAAATCCATGACGCCATCAATTTTGCATTTTTCTATTAGCAAATGTATAGTGACATGGGCGTGAAGGTTGACATATATGATTTTCAGATTATTTTGGCATTATGACTTTACTAATAGCATGCTGTTGAACGTTTATCATTGCGGGTCAATCAAAGAGAAGATCGAGGAAGTTTTCCTATGGCCCTATCGCATTTACTCATTTTTTGTCCCCGGACTAAAGTCCGGGGTTATAAATAGTAAGCCCCTACAGGGCTTGATGATGTTCGATATTCAAGATTCAATTTCTTGATATTTAAAACGAATTTCAATGTCGAATGTCTAACGCTGATCCCGATAGACATCAAGATGAATGTTGAAGTTTCGCAGCGTACTTCAACATTTATACTGGGTGACATTCGTCATTATTATCTCATCCTTCGAAACCCCACCTATGCTGAGAAAGCTTCGGTGGGTAGGCGCTCATCCAACCTGGAAATCAGAACCCGGAACTCAAAACCCCTCAACCCGGAACTTTGAACTCTGAACTCTCATATAAATTCAATAGGTCTTAACATGACCAATTAGTAAATTCCCGTTCAAACTCCTTCATGAAGCGGGTAACGGTCATTTTTCTTTCAATGGTACTGTTGTCTGCCGTCTGGTTCTTTTATCCAGAACCGGAGATCGACTTCAACACCCAGGTAAAGCCCATCCTGAATAAAAAATGTATCACCTGCCACGGCGGCGTCAGGCGCAAATCCGGATTCAGCTTGCTGTTCCGCGAGGATGCCTTGGCTCCCAACGAATCGGGTAAGCCCGCCATCATCCCTGGCAACCCGGAAGAAAGTGAACTGATCCGCCGCATCACACACTCCGACCCGGAAGAACGGATGCCTTTCAGACATGAACCACTTTCCGAAAAGGAAATCGATATTCTCCGTCAGTGGATCAAAGAAGGCGCCACCTGGGGCAACCATTGGGCTTATGTCGCGGTGAAGCCGATGGAGCCGCCGATGCCCGGCTGGCTGGACCGCAAAGTAAAAGGATGGGCAAAAAATGATATCGACTTATTCATCGCTGACAAAATGAAACAAGTTGATTTGCTTCCTGCTGCAGAAGCAGACAAAAAAACTTTACTGCGAAGGGTAAGTCTCGATCTCACAGGCCTGCCAGCACCGGAAGCCCTCGCCAAAAATTTTCTTGAAGACAGCAGCGATCATGCTTACGAAAAACTCGTCGACGGCCTTCTCGCTTCACCTCACTATGGTGAACGTTGGACCGCTCCATGGATGGACCTCGCCCGTTATGCCGACACCAAAGGCTATGAAAGGGATTATATCAGGAGCATTTGGCGATATCGTGATTGGCTGATTGAGGCGTTCAACAACGATAAACCTTATGATCAGTTTATTACGGAACAGTTGGCCGGCGACCTCCTCCCCAACCCTACCGACGACCAACTTCTCGCCACCGCCTTCCACCGCAACACGATGACCAACGATGAGGGAGGAACCGACAATGAGGAATTCCGCACTGCCGCCGTACTCGACCGCGTGAACACCACCTGGGAATCGTTGATGGGCACAACCTTCGCCTGCACGCAATGTCACAGCCATCCCTATGATCCTTTCCGGAATGAGGAATATTATAAGTTCGTAGCTTTCTTCAACAACACCCGGGATGAAGATACCTATGAAGATTACCCATTGTTGAAAGAATTCCAAAGCAAGGAAGACAGTGCTTCGTTGGCGAAGATTGTCGATTGGATCGACGGCCCCAAAGCCAAAGAAATTTATCATTTCGTGAAAACAGGCCAGCCCGCTGTCAACTCCCTATTGGCAAATAGTATCAGGAATAGTTCCCTCAGCGATACGAAGTGGCTCATTTTCAGAAATCATGGCCTTGCCAAACTCGGTCTAATCGATCTCACTGAAAAAAATCACCTGATCTTCAATTCAATGAGTTGGGTTGAAAAAGGTATCGCCGTTTTTCATTTGGATAGTGAGGATGGGCCTGAGATCGCACGAATTACACCGAAAAACACAAAAGGAGAATGGGTACTGAACGAAACCTCATTAAAAGGTTCGCCAGGCAAACACGACCTCTACATCACTTACGAAAATCCACTGCTCAAAAATCCGCGGGACAATGGGATGATGTTCGACTGGATTTATTTCACAGAAGAATTTCCCGGTAAAGACAAACCAGGTTACGCTGAGACCAAAAAAACTTTTTGGAAGTTGTTGCACGCAGAAGCTACCACCACACCAATCATGATGGACAACCCTCCGTCTATGACAAGAAAATCGTACATGTTTGAGAGGGGAAGTTGGCTGACGAAGGGCAAGGAGGTCCAACCTGGCACACCTGGTTCCCTTAATCCTTTTCCTGCTGACGCGCCCGCCAACCGCCTCGGTCTGGCACAGTGGATGGTGAATGAAAAGAATCCGCTGACTTCACGGACACTCGTTAACCGGGTTTGGGAACAACTGTTCGGCCTTGGCCTTTCTGAGTCACTGGAAGATATGGGAACTCAAGGCATTCCTCCTACCCATCCGGAACTCCTCAACTATCTCTCCTGGGAGTTTATGCATAACGACCACTGGAGCTTCAAAACGCTCATGAAAAAAATCGTGCTGTCTGCCACCTACCGTCAAGATTCAAAATTTACGGATGAAGGTCTGGAGAATGATCCGGGCAACCGGTTTTATGCTCGCGGGCCACGTGTAAGACTTTCCGCCGAACAAGTACGTGATCTGACGTTATCAGTGTCCGGTTTACTAAGTCCTAAAATGTACGGCCCGGGTGTAAAGCCTTATCAGCCGGAAGGCATCTGGCAATCGCCGTACAATGGATTGAAGTGGGTAAGAAGCAAAGGAGAAGACGGCTATCGTCGAGCGATTTATACGTATTGGAAGCGGACCGCTCCTTATCCTTCAATGTTGTTGTTTGACGGCATCGCAAGAGAAGTTTGCTCTGCACGCCGCACCCGCACC
>JAYWDP010000317.1:0-4777 GCA_043779775.1 Cyclobacteriaceae bacterium | reverse complement strand
AGTAGCTGGTCTGAGCAATTTTGTAGATCGAATCTTTTACGCCCGTAACAAAATGCCAGCGATTGGTCGAAACTCCCAAACGTCTGGCAAATTCATGCAATAAAGCCACTGTATCATATTCAGGATCGATGCTATGAGAAAGGATGAGCACATCCGGCATTGCTTCAGTCGCTTCATACACGCGCAACATCTCTTTCTTCATGATGGGGCAAATGGTCCGGCAGGTAGTGAAGAAAAAATCGGAAACATAGATTTTGTCTTTAAATGTATCGTTAGTGATCATCGCACTGTCCTGATCCACAAACCGGAAAGGTGCAATTTTATGATAAACAGTGTCAGTACCACTCACCCTTCGTTCCCCAAAAATCGGCAACTTTTCTTCTTGTACCGTACAACCGCCTAGCCAAAGGCCAAGGGCCAACAGCCAACAGCTAATACCTAACACTCTTTTAATCCAAAACAATTTCATCTCCTTCATGTATTTCATTTTTATCAATGGCTAAAACATTTTGTCCAAAGAAAACTTTATTTTCAATTTTCCGATACCCGGCCAAAGTAGCCAACGGTTCGACTCCCCTTTCCCCACTCTCCTGATTGGTAGTGGTGATGATACAGCGGGCGCAAGGCTTCACCCCCGCAAACCGGTTTTCTCCAACGGTAAAATTTCTCCACCCCTCCTCTTCATATGCCTCACCTCCTGTAAAAATTAAATTGGGTCTGAAGCGATTCATCGGTATGGGAACTGTAAGTCTTGTGTTAAGGTCATTCAACGAAGCATTGCCAATAATCAACAATGGATATCCATCCGCCAAACTGACCTGTTCATCATTAATTTTATACTCACTTTCAACAGGCCTCGGACTATCTTCATGGAAGCAAACCAGTTTGCATTTTATTTCCAACTTTTCTGAAAACCACTTACTGTGCTCATCGCTAACCTCAAAAGTAGTAACATCATCATCCCATACTTTGGCATGTATGGGAACATCAACGACGGGATGAGCCAACGGAAGGACGATGGAATCCTGATCCCGAACAATCTTAAACCCTGCCTGAGGAGGATCCAGAAATTGTAATTTGAAAAGGGCCATTTTCGGAAAATTCCTTTGCGTCATGAATAGGTTTTTTTCATCCACCAGCATCCAACGGCGGTCGTATTGAAGGCCTTTCTCCATAACGCGCGCGGATTTCACCCGGATGCCGCCCAATGATTTTACAGGGTAAATCCATATTTCAGTAAGAATGCGCCTATTCATGGAACAAACCGGATAGAATTTTTCTTTAAGAACAAAGATCAGAATTAACTTTAGACAAAGAAACGGTACGGTCTATGGGGAAAGAATCAGCGCTATGGTATTTTGAAAGTGTTGACCTGTATGATGTGCTCTGCCCGCATAAGGTGAAAGTCATGGGTGAAAAACACACCTTTCACACCTTTAAGAGAGATCAATTCATTTATTTCCCCGAGGAGACCGCCACACATATATATATGATTGCTGATGGACGTGTCCGTATCGGCCACTACCTCGACGATGGAAAAGAAGTCATCAGCGCCATTCTCAGCATGGGTGAAATCTTCGGTGAACTGGCCCTGGCGGGGGAAGAAAAGCGCAAAGACTTCGCCCAGGCCATGGATGATAATACGTCAGTATGCCCGCTGAGCATAGAGGATCTGAAAGCTCTGATGTATGAAAATCGGGAGCTTAGCTTTAAGATGCTGAAACTGGTAGGCTTGAGATTGATTAAACTCGAAAGAAAGTTGGAATTATTAGTATTCAAGGATGCCCGCACCCGGATCGTAGAGTTTCTGAAAGACACGGCCTCCTGGAAAGGAAAGAAAGTGGGCTCTGAAATCCTCATCCCCAACAAACTGACGCACAAAGACATCGCCTCACTCACCGGCACATCGCGTCAGACGGTGACTACTATTCTCAATGAATTGAAAAGTCAAAACCTAATCAATTTTGACAGGAGAAGGATATTGATCCGGGATCTTGAAAAATTGAAATGATCTGAATAATTTCAGATTTCATGTTTCAGATTGGGTTACAGCCTAAGGTTGAAAATCTGAAATTTGAAACCTGAAATTAACTCCTGTCAGGAAAACTCAATACATCTTTTCATAATACTCGGCCGCCATTCTGTTGGAATCAAACTGGTGAAGTACATCTTTCCAGCCCTGCCTCATCATTTTGTGCCACGCATCCGGGTTTTCGTAGTAGAGAGGAACAATTTCCTTTTCCAGAATATCATAGAGCCGGTCAGCCTCGATCTGGTCTTGCTCTTCAACCGTCAACGCCCGATCGGCAGCCTCAATAGAAAAACAATTCTTGCCATGGTCGGCAAATTCAGGCACCCAGCCGTCGGGAATAGAAAAATTAATGCTGCCGTTCATCGCCGCCGTCATTCCGGAAGTGCCGGAAGCCTCGCGGTAGAGTCTTGGATTATTTAACCACACATCCGATCCTCGTTTCAGGAGGGCGGAAAGCTTCAATTCATAGCCGGTCAGTATTGCGCAGTTTGCCAGCTTCTTGATTTTCCACTGCGTCTCATTAAAAATTTCAACAGAATGGTGATCTTCCGGATAGGGCTTTCCCGCCCAGATTACCTGAACAGGAAATTTTGGATTGTTTATGATTTTTAAGAACCGGTCGAAATCAGAAAGCAAGAGATTGGCACGCTTGTATCCGGCAAACCGTCTTGCCCAGACGATGGTGAGCACATCTTCTTTGAATCGTTTTCCTGTCTGGTCTGCAACAACGTCGAACAACTGGGTCTTCATCTCCTTTTTCCTCTTTGCCATGGCAGCGAAGTCTTCATTTTCAAATCCTTTTTCCAGCAACAGGTCCTTCCAATAGGTATAGTTCTGCGCATTGGTCACCGCTTTGATTTCACATATCCTTTCAAAGTCTTTCCACATTGTACGTGATACTTCACTATGCATCTGTGAAACGCCATTGGCTACCTTGGCCATCCTCAGTGCTGCCAACGTATAATTGAGCACTTTACTTTCAGGTTCAATCAATACCTGATATTCTTCTTTCGATACGCCGTTAAAAAAACTCATTACCTCCAGGGTGGCCACAGTTCGCTCTTCATTTCCTGCCGTCTCCGGTGTATGCGTAGTGAACACTACCCTCTTCTTCACTTCCGAAAGATCTTTGTACTTGTTCCAGAGATAAAAACAAAATGGCAATGCGTGCCCTTCGTTCATATGGTAGATGGCTGTTTCACGACCCAGGATGTCAAGCAACTTGGCGCCGCCATAGCCGAGCAGACTCGATTGAGCGATCCGGGCGCTTTCATGGAAGTCATACAAACGGTCGCATATCGTTTGGGCGAGGTGGTCATTTTCCGGGATGTTGGTGGTCAATAGAAAAAGTGGTGCTGTATTAAATGTTTCCGGCTTTAACAGCATCACTTTAACTTTCACTTCGTGGTTATGAATGACAATGCTAAAGGTGATGCCCGTATTGACCAGGAAAGAATAGCTCTTTTCTATGAAGCTGACTTTCATGGTTCCATCCCGGTTTCGCTCCTGATCGTAGTATCCGTATTTCCAAAGTATTCCAATCCCGATGAAATTTTGTTTCAATTCAAAAGCACTTCTCAAGTGGGATCCGGCTAAAAAACCGAGACCCCCGCTATAAATCTTTAACGACTGATCGATGGCGAATTCCATCGAGAAGTAGGCTACCGGTTTTGAATATTTTGGATCGAAAGAGTAAGGGAAGAGCTCCTGGATGTTGATCATGAAAGCGGTCTTTTCTGTTAAAGGCTGCCAAACTAATAAAACCAATTGAAATCGATTGTGTAAATTTTACAAAAACCAAAAAAGTCTGTGGTGCAACCGATTGAATAAAGCTGACCGGAAGGAATATTTTCAAAAACAATCTTCATGGATTCTGAACAATTACTTCCAAAGAATTCATGGTTTGTCCCTGACCATCCACCGCAATACCAGCCCACATCAAAACTACAATCAACTTTTTCATAACCTGTTTGTTTAACAAGTTCGAATTAAAGGACATCGGCATACCGGTTAAAATAAAAACCAGGCTGAACTGTTGCGCCAGGATCCTGAACTGTCAAAAGGTGGCTTCACATACGGAGATAGGCAAGAACGGGGCTGATTTCACTCAAACCCATTCCAGGGCAAATTACAGCACTAAAATCCCATTCAGAACACATTTGAAAAGTCAACATTAACAAAGTATTAGTAAGTTTTATGCCTTTTGATTTGCTATTTTTAACAATCACTAATAATTCATCATTATGGCTTCATTCAACTTGAAAATCAACAGTAAAAGCTACAAGGTAGATGCCGACCCGAAGATGCCCCTGCTCTGGGCCATCAGGGATTTGGTGGGATTAACAGGCACGAAATATGGCTGCGGCATTGGCCAGTGTGGTGCCTGCACAGTTCACCTCGAGGGGAATCCCATCCGATCCTGTTCAGTCACCGTTGCGGTCGCAGCCAATAAAAACATTACAACTATTGAGGGGCTGTCCGATGACAACTCTCATCCGGTGCAGCGCGCCTGGATTCAGGAACAGGTTCCGCAGTGCGGCTATTGCCAAAGTGGACAAATCATGGCGGCGACAGCACTGCTGAAGAAAAATGCCAATCCGAATGATGCGGATATCGATGCCGCGATGCAGGCTCATATTTGCCGTTGTGGTACGTACACCCGCATACGCAAAGCCATTAAAACTGCTTCTCAATTAATGCCACAGAAAGGTTAAAATACAAGCGCATGGAAACCAAAAACTTATC
>JAYWDP010000316.1:0-4780 GCA_043779775.1 Cyclobacteriaceae bacterium | reverse complement strand
CATCATTAAGACCATCCCCTACCATCAGCACCTTCTTTCCCTTGTGTTGTAGAACCCGGATAAATTCCATTTTATCATGAGGACTTTGGTTGAAACGCAATTCAACATCCTGGCTAAACACCGTACGCATCCTGGCTTTGTCTCCATCGCCGTCTCCGGAAAGCAACGCCACACATTGGGGACCCAATCTTTCAACCATTTTCTTAATGTTGGCGCGAAGGTTGGTATTGATTGCAAAGAATCCCCTCACCTGGCCATTGATGCCAACAAAAACCCGGGATGTATTTTCATTGGTTTCAGTTCTTTGGCCCACAAAGTTTGCTGCACCAATCCTATAAAAATACCCGTCAGCCGATCCTTCAATTCCTTGTCCCGGCATTTCCCTGAAATTTGTCACTTCCAGCCCGGTCTTTTCATGCAGTGATTTTGTAATGATACTGCTCAGCGGATGCGTGGAGTAACTGGTCAGCAGTTTCACAACACCCCTCTCTGCTGAAGAAAGCACGCCACTAAAGATCACTTCAGGACTTTGCCCATGAGTGACGGTGCCGGTCTTGTCGAAAACAATTGCATCAATTGACGCCAGCCGCTCAATGACATCCGCATTCTTAAGATAAAGGTGATGCCGGCCGAAGGCACGCAACATGCTTCCATACGTAAAGGGTGCTGCCAGTGCGAGTGCGCAGGGACATGCTACCATCAAGACCGACGTCAACACCAGCCACATTTCAGTCGGACTGACGAAGACCCAATACAGGGCCGTGATAAAGGCAATGGCCAGTACGATCCAAGTAAACCGGCGGGCGGCACGGTCAATAATTTTTTTGTACTTGCTCTCTTCCGCTTTTCGGAAAGCATCGTGGTTCCATAAGCTTGTGAGGTGACTTTGTGCAGTTTCTTTCTCCACCTGAAGTGTAACAGGCTGACCTAACAGCCTGCCGCCGGCAAATACCTTATCCCCTTCCTTCACCAGTTGCGGTTTGGATTCACCCGTGACAAAACTGTAATCCAGAAAGGCTTGTGTATCGATCAGAAGACTGTCGGCTGGAACAATTTCGAGGTTTCGTATTTTGATAAAGTCGCCCTTTATTAATTCATGAATGACTACAGGTTTCCATGTGTTGCCTGCCAGTTTCTGCACTGCCAGTGGAAAGTAGGATTTATAATCACGGTCAAAGGCAAGGGCTTCATAAGTCTTACTCTGGAACCACCGTCCGATCAGTAGAAAAAAAACCAGGCCAGTGAAAGAATCCAGGTATCCGGGACCGTAGCCTATGACGATGTCCCAAACGCTTCTGCCAAACAGCGCCAGCAATCCCACTGCAATGGGTACGTCAATATTGATTTGACGCTGCGCAAAACTTTTCCACGCCGAATGAAAGTAGTCCCTGGCGCTGAAAATCAGGACCGGAAGAGATAATCCAATGGAGAGCCACGAAAATAAATGTCGCAAGGCCACTTCCCCGCGATCCAGGCCCAGATATTCGGGGAAAGCGAAGAGCATAACATTGCCAAAACAAAATCCAGCGACAGCGAGCCGGATCATCAGGGAGGTATTGGCCGGCAATTTTTTTTCAACTTCTGACTGCGTATTTACACGGGGGGCATACCCCAGGGATGCCAGCATACCCGCCAGCTTACTTAATTTTATTTTTTCGGGATTAAAATCGATGCAGGCTGATTTACCGCTGAAATTGACTTCCGTCCTTAAAATACCAGGGTCAGCCTTCTGCAAATTTTCCAACAACCAGATGCAGGAGACGCAATGAATAGCTGGGATCGTAAACCGGACCCTCGCAAAGTGCTCCGTATCAAATTCAATGAGTTTTTTCCTGATATTATTTTCGTCGAGGTACTGATAAGCTTCTTCTTCCCACGGCTCCACTTTCAAACCGGGATGATCTTCAAAACTATAGTACTGACATAGCTGGTTCGCATTTATTATTTCATAAACCACCTTGCATCCATAGCAGCAAAAGGATTTGTCGTCTTCATTTATAGATGGTTCCTCACAGGGTTGTCCACAATGATAGCAAAGTACATCCTCTTCAACCAGCATACGTTATTCCTTAATCTTATAGGTCCAAATCGGACAATTGATGTGGTTGACAATATCTTCGGCGATGCTTCCGGAAGCCAGTCGGGCTATTCCACGTCGGCCGTGGGTGCGCAACGCGATCATATCCGCTTTCACATCTTTGGCAAAGCTGGCAATGCCATCTTCCTCCGAGACATCATTGTAAATGTTGAGCGTGTAGTTTTTCAACATGAATCGTTTTACATATGCCTGTAGGCTAACTTTTGTTTCTGCATCCCGCTTAAACATCCCAGGGGTATTGATAAATACGATATGCAGGCGAGCGTCGAAGAAATCCTGAAGGTTTTTGACTTTCATGGTGATTTCTTCCTGATCCAGATCGGGACGGGTCGGAAATACAATCTCCTTGATCGCTGTAGGTACTTTTTTAATAGCAATCACAGGGACCGGACTGGTGCGGACAATTTTCTCAGCATTTGAACCGATCGTAAATTCTTTTAGACCCGTAGCTCCACTGGTTCCGAGCACGACTAAATCAATTTTACTTTCATCCAGGAAACGCTTGATTACGGTTACAGCCCCGCCGTACTCAATGACGGTATTTATCTTCGGGCCATTCTTCGCCCACTTCTCTTTCATTTTGTTAAAATTCTTTTCTGCATTCGCTTTCCGGTCTTTCAGAAAATTCTCCTCAAAACTGAGTACGGCAGCCGAATCATATAAAACGGGGAGTTCAATAACATGGAGAAGCAATATTTCTCCCTTGCTCTTCCGGGCAATTTCGACCGCAAACTTAAAAGCTTGCACAGCAGGGTCTGAAAAATCACAGGGTACGAGAATCTTTTTCATATACTTATCATTTAATCTTGAATCAGTAGCTCCTTTGCCAGTTTAGCGGCTTATCATCTTCATCAAAAATAGGTTTATAAATCTGTGACTTTTTTGAGATTGATCACTATTCCTACTGATTTATATCATTTGTTATAAAAATTGCATTTTCTTTTAATCCTACTTAGCTTCAGCAGTTAAAATTGTTACCCAAGGATAGCTAGGTCCTAGAGTCGTACATGCAAATAGTTCATCATCTCTCGTCTTTCTTACAGTTATTACAAGCACTTGACCAACTTTATCAAATTTTTTATCAAGATTAAATCCAAAGAACCTAAGCCAACCGTTTCTACCGGTTATTTTTTCAATTCTAGGTTTGTCCCTCTCTTCAAAATCGATAAGTTTAAGCCCACAATCCATTCCTCCGCCTGCTGATGTCACTTCAAAAATATTACTTATCTCTTGTTCATTTTTCTTTTCACAAGAAAGCAGAGTCAGCCAAATGAGTATTATAAATTTTTTCATTATTTTAAAGACGATTTTATGTATTATTTTAAGAACTAATATATAGACAGACAGTCATACTAATTGGTTAGAAAGGATAATTAGCTTTTTTGAAATTGTTAAAATACAATTCAAATTACAATATTTTGAGAGAAGTCTGACGCCGTGGTGTTCTCATTTCATAATTCTGATTGTTTTTGTGTTGAATCCGCATTCCATGTGCGAGCCCTGACATCAATCTGACAGACGCCTGATATTAGTCAGTCCATGTTTTATGAGATAGCGTTTCCTTCGCTAACGATTCAAAATATACCGGAGCATGAGGAAGATTATTTGTCCCACCGATTTTTCGGAGACGGCCTTCCAGGCAATCGCCTACGCAGCGAAGTTAGCAAAGAAGATGAATTCCGAACTTACATTGTTTAATGTTCAGTCACTGATGGAACTCACACCGGAAGCGGCGCTGATGGGTAAAAACTATAATGTAGAAATGGCCGAGGCCATGTTAGAGGAACAATGTGAAGAAGTGAGTAAAGTATTCAAAATTTCCTGCTATGGAAATGTTGCTACCCGATTTGGATCATTTCATAAAGCAATCAGTGAAAAAGCCATCGGATATGATTTGGTAATTATGGGAACCAATGGCCCGGATGATTTCTTCCAGTTCTTCACCGGAAGCAATACGTACCAAGTAATAAAGAAATCATCGGTTCCGGTGCTTTTGTTACCCGAGGGTTATGGCTACACCGATATTAGTCGGATCGCCTATGCGTTTAATTATTTACACAACCATCATCCCCCAGTCACACAGTTGGCAAGACTTGTTAAACAACTCGAATGTGATTTATCAATAGTTCAAGTAATAGAGAAGTGCAGCAGAGAGGCTGAAGAGGAGCTTTTAGATTCGCAGGAGAAAATCCTTGATCTCTATGGAAGTGAAATAAGCATTTTGTTTGACACTCGACATGCCTCCGATGTTTCCGAAGTCCTGAATAATTTCGTGATTCAGGAAAAAATTGATATGCTGGCCCTGTGTTCCGTGCATCACAACTTTACGGATAAGCTGTTCCATCGAAGCGTTATCAAGACCTTGAGTGGAATAGCCTCCTACCCGGTCTTTGTGTTCCATGCCTAACAATGCAGGTCACGAAGGTCACGCCTTCGTGACAAAGCGCTTCGGCGTGCAGGCACCAAGAACCACGAAGGGCACTGTGTTGTGTATTAATTAGATTCTCGGCAAGATTGAAAGGGCCTTAAAATTGTGGTGGTCAGCCAGTAATTGCATGATCCCTACATAAGGTACGAAAAGTATCATGCTTTGGGTCTCCTTCAATTACGAGCTGGATCCCTAAGTCTTAAAAAATAAATCATAACCAAAACAGCGAGTCCCCCCACGATCTGAAATAAAGC
>JAYWDP010000315.1:0-4784 GCA_043779775.1 Cyclobacteriaceae bacterium | reverse complement strand
CGGCAACGTACACTACGGTTGATAATTTTACCTATACGGGTTCAAACATCTCCAGTATTTTGAGGACACCTAAAACAGGATCACCCGCGACGATTAGTATAATTAGTCCGAATGTCGGGGCCTATTTCGCACCCAATTTCACTTACCTGGGCATAAATTATCAATATAATCAGGGGAATTGTCCCTATGGCGCAGGTTTTGATTCTTGTATAGGCTATCAGGCAATGGTAAATGGTACGAGTGGTAGTTCATCTTACATAATTTCTGTTGTTCAGAATTCGAATTCATTAAGTCAGATCTTACTTGCGGATAATAAAATTACCGGAGGCTCCAGCAGCTGGGACTACGATACATATTTTTTTAATCCGCTGATGCTTTTAAGAAATCAGGTGGGCCAGGGAAATTATTTGTTAGTCATTTATATGATAGATTGGTGGCAGCGCGGGGCAGCCATATCTAATCCTAATTTTACACGGAATGAAACTGTAAGTATCAATTTGAACTATGGCCTTTAGATCAAAATACAGATTTTGGTTGTTGTGCATGGGCTTGTTACTGTCTTCAGTGGTGCAGGCACAATTCAGATTGCCACCGTTTGATGTTGAATTGAAAGTTTCGGAGACGGTTATCCCTTCGAATAATAATTACCAAACCGCAGTAGTAAATACTGATTTACTAGAGACGACCAATATTTACGGAGCAGCCCATTTACAATTTGGTCAGCACCTTGCTGTTGGTTGGTTGTACGCTAAAAGCTTCAGGGGACAAGTAAAATACAGTAGCAACGGATTTCAGACGGCCCCGAATTCTGAGATGGCAAGCCTTTTGATGTTTGGTCCTGACTTGCGATACACCACCGGCCGCGCTAAAAAGACAAGGCTTAGTGTGAGTGTCAATTATACGCAAGTGGAATTCGTGGATGATAAAGGGGGCTACCGATTGGCGCATAAGGCCAATGCGATTGGAGCAAGCTTTGGATTGATAAAGCGATTGAGTAACACGATCGACTTCAATATCATTGAACTTGGAGTCAAAGCAATCTTAGGAGAAAAAACTTTTTGGCTCAACACTGATATAATGCTCGAGGCCAAAACAGGACTAACCTTCAATTTTAGTAAACGAAAATAATATCTATTTATGAAACCTTCGGCAAGTCTTTTCACTGCCCTGATGGTTTTGACGTTCATCGCCTCAACCAGTCAGGATTTGCTCCGCGCCAGCACACATGTAAAAGGCGTGACGGCGCTCACTACCTCGAGTGACAATAAGTATACCGCATTCGCTCAAGGAAGAGATTTGGTGTTGTATAGTGCCGGTACCGATACAAAAATAAAAGACCTTACCTCCACATCGCAAAAGGGTAAAGGCCATACACGCGACATTCTTGATATTCGGTTCAACAACAAATCCGACCTCATGGCCACGGCTTCAGCGGATCGTACCATCAAACTCTGGAAGATGCCAGAAGGTGAGCTGGTTTTAACTTTAGAAGGTCATACCGGAACGGTAACTTCGATAAGATTCGCGGAAGACGATAAATACCTGATCTCTGCCTCTGAGGACATGACTATTCGA
The DNA here is from genome assembly GCA_043779775.1 of Cyclobacteriaceae bacterium. Taxonomy (GTDB): domain Bacteria; phylum Bacteroidota; class Bacteroidia; order Cytophagales; family Cyclobacteriaceae; genus ELB16-189. The sequence continues at coordinate 3,209 of JAYWDP010000315.1, read as the reverse complement.
AAGTGGGATCTTGCTACAGGTAAAGAGGTATTCTCAAAAAAGGAGCATACTAAACCCTTGCGCGCACTTGATGTAAGCTCGGATGGAAAATGGATTGCCAGCGGGGGCGGCGACATGCAACTGGTTATTTACAACATGGTTGATGGAAGCGTAGCGAAAAAAATAGCGGCCCACGAAAACTGGATTCGTACCCTTGCCTTTTCACCGGATTCTAAATTACTGGCCAGCGGCGGTGATGATAAAATGGTCCGGCTTTGGAACACCGAGACCTGGGCCAGGGAAAGGGAGATCTCAGAGCGCGGATGGATTTACGATTTGCAGTTCAGCGGTGATGGGAAATATCTCGCGTTGGCACTTGAAAAAAACTCCATTGAATTTTATGACACTAAAACAGGACTCATCAGCCTTAAGCTCCCCACGTCAACACCAGTGCATAAAATAAATATCAGCCCGGATGGCAAAGGCGTGAATACCGTTGAGGAATATGCATCAGATGTTCACGCATGGGACATTACGAGCCTTAACATTTCACCTGTCTTTCTTTTTAAGGACGTGAAAGACAAAAACCCGCCACAGATTTTTGTAGGCAATCCGCCGAATTTGCAAAATAACCGCGTGACAATTTACAAAGACATCATTGACTTGCGCGGTTCGGTCGTGGACGAGTCGGGCGTTCGTCAGCTAAAAGTAAACGGCGTGAACACTCCGATAAAAGAAAATGGAAACTTCGTCATCAATCTGCCGCTTGCCATGGGGGATAACCCTGTGAATATTGAAGTGACAGATATCAACGACAATATCGCATTAAAAAAATTCGTCATTAACCGGAAGAATTTGACCGGGCAGGAGTATAATCCGGCCAACGCGAAAAATTTTCTCATCGTGATTGGTATTAACAATTATCAAAATTGGCCCAAACTGAACAATGCCATCAAGGATGCCAGCGATGTAGCGAGTACCCTCATCAGTAAGTACAATTTTGAGTTCGATAATATCATCATGTTGAAGGATGAACAAGCGACACGCAATAACATTTATAACAGTCTTCGGGGTCTTATTGAAAAGCTGACACCCCAGGATAATCTTTTGATTTATTATTCAGGCCACGGATATTTTGATCAACTACTTAATGAAGGCTATTGGGTGCCAGTGGAAGCCCACACCAACTCCAATGGTGATTATATTTCTAATGGCGAAATCCTCAAGATCATCAATAACATTAATTCTCAGCACACCCTCTTGGTTGCCGATGCATGTTTTTCCGGATCGCTCTTTGCTGAAACTACCAGGGGCTATAGTGAAAATGTCGAGAAGTTTAAATCGCGCTGGGGACTTGTGTCGGGCCGGTTGGAGGTCGTATCGGATGGGGCGCTGGGCGATAACAGTCCCTTTGCAAAAAACTTTATTGGTTTTCTAAAGCAGAATGAGAAAGACAAATTTGCTGCTTCTGAGCTGATTCAATTCGTAAAAATGAAAGTGGCAGAGAGCTCCAACCAAACACCCCTGGGCAATCCTTTGAAAAATGCAGGGGATGAAGGGGGAGAGTTTATTTTTTATAAGAAAAAGTAAGCCAGAAGGCTGAACCTTATCAGTACGTATTAAAGTCTCCGTGATTCCTAACAATATTACTCGCTGCGCAACGAATTCACCGGATTTGACATGGCGGCCTTTATGGATTGATACCCCATGGTTAGCCAGGCGATGAGAAATGACGAAGCACCTGCTAAAATGTAGACAAAAGCGCCCACCTCAGTCTTGTACGTGTAACTTTTTAACCACCAGTCAATACCAAACCACGCCACAGGCGCAGCCAGGACGAAGGAGATAATAATCAGTTTACCGAACTCTTTGGAAAGGAGGACAACGATGCTATTGACGGAGGCCCCCAATACTTTTCTAATGCCAATTTCTTTGGTGCGCTGCTCCGCAGTAAAAGAAGTGAGCGCAAATAAACCAAGACAGGCAATAATTATTGCCAATGCAGCAAAAACAACAAATATTTTTCCAAGGCGTTGTTCCGCGGAATACATTTTTCCAAAGTCTTCATTTAAAAATGAATAGCTGAAAGGCATGCCAGGGGCCAGCTTCTTCCAGGTATTTTCTATAGAGCCAATTACATCCTGTGTATTCCTGGCTTCAAAGCGAAACGAAATGAGGTCGTTACTTTTGTCCAGGAAAAATGCGAGTGGTGAGATATTTTGCTTGAGTGACTCGAAATGAAAATCTTCTACAATTCCAATGACGGAACGACTCTTGATTTCTTTGGGATCATTTCCGAAAGTGCTTATTTTTTTCCCCAGCGGATCATTGGTAAAGCCAAAGAGTTTTGCGGCAGCTTCATTTAAGATCACGGCATTAGAATCCGAAGGAAATTCTTTTGAAAAATCACGACCGGTTTTGATGTGCATGCCCAGGGTTTTGATATAATCATAATCAATTCGCCAGCATTGAATGGATACCATATTTTCAGGGGTTGGCTGTACACCTTCCGGCCAATGGGTATTGTCGTTACGGCTGGTTCCGCTCACGGGTAAAAATCCTGAAATGGAGCCGCTTATTATCCGATTGTCTTTCAACACCTCATCCTTAAATGATTGTAGCTGGTCACCCACGCCATAAGCATCTTTGATGACAATAATCTGGTCTTTATTAAACCCGATTTTTTTATTTTGGATAAATCCCAATTGCCGGTTAACAGCAATAGTTCCGATAATTAGAATGATGGAAATGGAAAACTGAAACACCACCAGGGCACTGCGTACCATACCACTCTTCATACCCTGAGCCACTTTTCCCTTGAGAACATTAACAGGTTTGAATGCAGAAAGAAAAAAGGACGGATATAATCCAGCCAACAGGCCAATGAAGACAGCGGCCAACAGCAGAATTCCCCAGAAGGAGCGATCCGTAAATGGCAGGAACAATTCTTTGCCCGACAACCCATTAAAAGCCGGGAGCACAAGCCAGGCTATGACAAGAGCTACCATAAAGGAGAAAATACTTAGTAATATGGATTCTGTAAGAAACTGCCTCACCAGATGAGAACGGAGAGAGCCCATCACTTTTCTTACGCCCACTTCTTTCGCCCGGTTGGCAGACCTTGCCGTACTTAAATTCATGAAGTTGATACAGGCAATTGAGAGAATGAACAATGCAATGGCACCAAATAAATAGACATAAGTGATATCACTGTTTACACCGAGTTCTGC
>JAYWDP010000314.1:0-4787 GCA_043779775.1 Cyclobacteriaceae bacterium | reverse complement strand
TATTATAAAGTTTTATAGACAGCATGAGAAACATAATAGTTTTAGTCGCGGGATTGGCAATCCTCTACGGCTGCGCCAGGGTGGCGGTCACCGGACGGAGCCAGTTGAGCTTGGTTTCCAATGCAGAATTAGTACCCATGGCGGCCCAGCAGTATAAGGATGTTATCGCTAAAGGCCCCTTGTCAACCAATGCAACGCCGACTACTGAAATCAAAAAAGTTGGAGTCAGGATTCAAAAAGCAGTTGAACAATATATGGCAAGTGCAGGCCGGTCGGCAGATCTTGATGGCTTCCAGTGGGAGTTTAATCTCATCGATGATTCTAAAACTGCGAATGCCTGGTGCATGCCCGGTGGGAAAGTTGCATTTTATACAGGCATTCTTCCGATTTGCAAAGACGAAACGGGCATAGCCATTGTCATGGGGCATGAAGTTGCCCATGCCATTGCCAATCATGGACGTGAGCGCATGAGTCAGCAAATACTTGAACAGGCCGGACTCAGTACCCTCGGACAGGTCATGGGCCAAAATCCCACCCTCGGCAATCAGATGCTTATGCAGGCAATAGGAGCCGGTGGTGAAATAGGCATGTTAAGTTTCAGCCGGAAGCATGAATCTGAAGCCGATCACATCGGACTCATTTTCATGGCTATGGCAGGTTATGATCCGAACCAGGCTCCCATTTTCTGGCAACGTATGAGTACCATGAGCGGTGGACAGCAGCCTCCGGAGTTTTTGTCGACACACCCTTCGCACGAAACGAGGGTCAAAGATCTGGAAGGCTGGATACCTGAGGCCATGAAGTATTATAAAAAATAATACAACGGTCGGCAACGGACCCGGAATAAAAAGCAACTTTTGCCATAACACTCCGTAAGGACCTCTGTTATAAGTTGACTATCATGGTTGAAGCTTTTAATTTTCTTGCCTCCTGGCAACTCTTTCCTGAAAAAGGTACTTACGAATTTGGCGGAAGGCCCAAGTCCGGTATCTATCGCATCGAACTAACGGAAAATAAAAAACAACTAGCCATCAGCATGAATTGGGTCTCTCTTGAAGACCAGGCATTTTCCTCCGTTTATACAATAATGCCAGACGGGCAGGAACAACCTTTTGAGAATCCGGAGATAGCCGATACCATTAAATCCACGTGGGTTGATTCAGTTACATTCGAAAATATTTTCTTCAAAAACCAAAACGTTGTCCTGGAAGTGTTGCATGAGATTACACCCAAAGGATATTTGAAGGTCAAGCAAAAACGTCATTTAATAAATGGTGCGCCGTTGGTTAATGTTGAGATCTTTCACAAACAAATGAGTGTACTTCCTTACTCAGCTTCCGTCAGTGGCGCGGTGATTAAACCCAATGAAGAAGGACTTATCCGTCATCATGCGCTAACCGCTATGGAGGAGCAGACCAATATGCAGTTGAATCAGATCAGGCAGCAGATTGAATTATTGGCAATTCAGGCAAAGGAAATCCAGCAGCGTAAGGAACTATCGATGATTATTTACGATGCCAAGTTGAGCTTTAGTCCGGTCATCGGGCAGACTTATTATCTCTACGAAAAGCCTGATGGGTTATATCTTGTTTCAATGATTGGCCCGAAAGAATGGGGGAAGAAGATTCCATATAAGAATTTTGTGGCGGAAGTGAGGTTGCTGGCGGATCATACGTGGAAGGAAATTTAATGAGTTCAGGGTCTAAAGTTCAAAGCCCAATGTTTACAGAGCACTAAACCTTGGACCTTGAACTTTGAACCCGGTACCCGGACCCAGAACTATTTCTCCCCATTAATAATCATCGGTGACTTCCCGTCCGTAATAATCACTTTAGAATTCGGTGACGTGACCAATCCTTTCATTACCTGAACGCTATTCCATTTAATTAGCGCATCATTCAAACTTTCAGAAATCGTCCGGTTGTAGGTGTTGATGGCTTCTGCCTCAATCTGCATCCGTTCGGCTTCCTTTTTTTGCTTGGAGATGACAAACTCCATTTGCAAGGACTCCTGTTCAGCTTTGAGTTTATTTTCTACAGCCTGGAATATCTGGGGCGGCATGGTAATACTCTTCAACAAAACCGCATCGGTGACAAAGCCTTTGTCCCAGATACTGGAGGCAATTTCATCATAGATTTCTGTCTCGATCTTTTTGCGGTCTACGGCAAATAATTCCTTGGCATAGTACATGCCGCAAATATGCCGCACCACAGCACGGAAATTACTTTCAACAATCACTTCCTGATAGTTCATGCCGTACTTGGTATAGATTTCCTTTGCGGCTTCAGGCTTGATGTGATAGAGAAGGGCAATTTCAGAAGTGACCGTAAGGCCCTCTTTGGTAGGAACGTCCAGTTTGTTAAAAGCCTCTACAGTCCTTGTTGGAATTTTCTTAATGGTCGTGGTAAAAAAATTAAAGACGTAGGGACCTGCGGTAAGATGGGCGTCTTTTATTTTTCCAAGTTTTTGCTTGATCCCCACTTCTCCCGGGCGTACGATCGCGCAGGAAGTGAACATAAAAGTTGCCACAAGGCAAATGAGCCAACGGTTCGTTTTCATAATTGAAAAAGTTTAGAAATGATAGTAGTAAAATCTACTTCCCAGGAAGGTATTCGGTAAGAATCCGACTAGTTGAAATGTTTGTAATTAAGAGTAACGTATTTTGGTTACGTCACCTAACGACTGTTAATTATTTTTCAGAATGCTAAGCTTGATTTCAGTAAGCCTGCGCTTGGTATCCAGTGAAAAATCACCATTCATCATCCAATCATAGTAAGTGGGCTCTTCCTTCAATATCGTCAGGACTTTTTTGCTTTTGTGTTTTCCGAAATTGAAAACAGCTTCGCCCTGTGGGTTGAGAACCATCCTTCCGGCGAGGTCAATCATCCGTGAAGCAGTGAGTTTATGAAGTTCATCAGGGTCATTTTTGAGTATTCCGAGTTTACGTCCCATGCCGTCAGTGACTTCCTGATTTTCGTATCGTTCCACCTGGGCCAGAAGCACTTCGAGCGAAGCACGCGTATCGGCTTCGGCTGTGTGGGAGTCTTCCAGGTTTTTGTTGCAATAGAATTTATAGGCTGCACCAAGATTACGCTTCTCCATCAGATGAAAGATTCGCTGTGAGTCTATGATCCTTTTGCGGGAATAATCAAAGTCTACCCCTGCCCGCAGGAATTCTTCGACCAACACGGGAACGTCGAAATTTAAGATACTAAAGCCGCTCAAATCTGCTCCCTCAAAGAATCGGAAGTAATCCTTAGCCAATTCCTTAAATGTTGGCTTGTCTTTTACATCCTCATTTGAAATTCCATGCACAGCCGTGGATTCTGCCGGAATAGGAATGGTTGGGTTTATCAGGTTACTTTTCTCAAAAAGTTCTCCGTTTGGCATAAGTTTAATCACAGCAATCTCCACGATCCTGTCTTGGGTGATAATAGTGCCCGTTGTTTCGAGATCGAAAAAGCAAAGTGGTATTTTAAGGTTGAGCTTCATGTAAAATGCATCTTAGTGGATCAGCGCCCCGGCATCTGAAAGCTGCGGATAGCCTGGTAGAACATGCTGGAAGTGACACCGATTTTTTTTAGAGTCTCTTTCGCAGCGCTCATGTTGAGAAGGGCGTTCACACCAGTAATTTTTAAGGGCAAGTGTTCCTTATCTGTGACCAGGTATTCCAGACCATTTTCAAGAATACTGGGGTGAGCCGCATAGGGCACATACAGTACATCCGGGTGATGCAGTGTCAGTAAACTGGTAATCGCAGGGTCTTTCTCATTGTATAGCAGGATCCCGCTTTTGGGAAGGGATGTCTCGAAACGGCTGAATTGTTTGATATAATCGTCTTTGGAAAGGCCATTTTCTGAAGGAGTCCATTGAATATCACTGATCACTCCGATATGCTTTTGGTACTTTAAAAAGCCTAAAGTGGGATCCAAGGGTGATGATCTAACTTCTTGGCCCTCAATAATAATAAGCGGAGCATCTGAAAGTGAAATAAGACTTTCTTTGCCTGCTGGTGGGGTACTTACCACGTAATCAAATTTTCGTTTGTGGTAGGTAAGCGCATGGATTATCAACAATGCGATGATATTCTTACCGCTGCTGCCAGCCACCACCAGACACTGTTTGTCGATGGATCGCTCACAAATGAAGTCTGGGATTGAGTAAACAGGTATTTGGAATTCCTGGGCGCGTTTTAGTTCCGGGTTGCTAATAGATGTTTTTGATCCTACGATAACAGCGTCTAGCGACTTGCCTATCTTTTCCGCAGACCACCCCTTTTCTTCGGGAAGGAGATTGGATCTCAGCAATTTAGACGTTATGTCATCGGCCAGCACTTCATCTGAACCTGTGATGATATTTCCCGATTTCTTTAGCCCGATGGCTAAATCAGCCATGCTGCTTTCACCGAGGCTGATGAAATGAATTCTTTTAGAACCCTTCATCCATGTGGTATTTTGTGCTTGGCCATTTCACGGCTTGAAGTAAGGCAAAATGTTTGTCCTTTAAAAGTGTTCACTGTTAGGAGTTTACGATTCTATTGTTATCTCATCTGGATTTCCTTCTATGGGAGAATTATTTTTTATTGAAATTTATTAACACCATTATGTGTTGATGTTTGTAGATTGTTTAGAAGTTGTGGACGTGAAAGGTTAACGAACGTGTTTCAATCTATAGGTTTGTTACCCACTTACGAATACACTTACAACAACCACGAAGTATGGAGCAACGATCAACGTCATTGAGGTCAGGCAGCGCTAAAATTGCCAAATTAATTCCTCGTCCTGATT
>JAYWDP010000313.1:0-13087 GCA_043779775.1 Cyclobacteriaceae bacterium | reverse complement strand
ACTGAAAAATAAAAAAATCCATCCTGAATTAACAAGATGGATTTTATTCTAACCTAAACCTAAACTATGAAGAACGCAATCAAGGTACATTGACCTTGAAATCTTAATTCATTTAAATATGAAAGTGCTCTTTGATGTTTTCAGTGACCACTTTTCCGTCGAATAAGTTGATGATCCTGTGGGCATAGTTGGCATCGTATGGAGAGTGCGTAACCATAACTATGGTGGTACCCTCTTCATTCAATTGAGAAAGCAGTTTCATCACCTCTTCGCCGTTGGCGGAATCCAGGTTACCGGTAGGTTCGTCAGCGAGGATCACTTTTGGTTTCGCTACAATGGCTCTGGAAATGGCAACCCTTTGCTGCTGCCCCCCTGAAAGCTGCTGAGGGAAGTGGTTTCTCCGGTGCATGATGTTCATGCGTTCCAGTACCGCCTCTACCCTTTGCTTCCTTTCAGAAGCAGGAACCTTCATATACAATAAGGGAAGCTCTACGTTTTCAAACACGGTAAGTTCATCAATCAGGTTGAAGCTCTGGAATACGAAACCAATAGATCCCTTGCGCAATTGCGCACGCTGACGTTCACTGTATTTGGCTACTTCATGCTCACCGAAATAATATTCTCCATTCGAAGGATTATCCAGCAAGCCTAAAATGTTCAGTAAAGTTGACTTCCCGCATCCGGAAGGTCCCATGATAGCCACAAACTCTCCATCCTTAATCTCAAGATTAATGCTGTTGAGGGCGGTGGTTTCTACCTCTTCGGTAGTGTAGATTTTCTCCAGGTTTTTTAGTCGAATCATCGCAAATACTTTAAAGTTTAGATGTCAATTACGCACTAATAGTTTTATCGAATACTTACTTTTTTCTTAATAGTTACAATGCATTAGACGCTTATGCGTTCAAATAGTTGCATCAATAAAGGATTAAAACTTCATTGGTCCCGAAATTCTCATAGGATGAAGTGATCACCCGGTCACCTGGCTTAAGCCCTTCCAGTACCTCAAAGTAATCCGGGCTTTTCCGGCCCAGCTTAATGTCACGTTTTACGGCCTTGTCTCCTTTGGCCTCCACAACAAAGACCCAATTACCGCCTGTATCCTTATAAAATCCACCCACGGGCAACAGCAATTCTTCAGATGACTGCCCCAGTTCTATTCTCAAACGTAGCGATTGCCCTCTTCGTATGCCCTGGGGCGTTTCCCCATCAAAGTCCATATCTACTTCAAAGCGCCCAGCCGTAATGTTGGGATAGATGTACTGTATAATCAAGTTATAATCTTTCCCGGCAAAACTGGTTGAAGCATGAAGTCCGACAGAAATTCTGGGCAGGTACAATTCATCGATCGGCACGCGCACTTTGTAAACTCCGACTACATTCACTTCACCCAGCCGTTGTCCCTGGGTAATGTTCTGACCAACTTCCCAATGGGCCGTTGAAAGTTGGCCATCTATTGGAGCGCGTATGGTCAGGTTGTCAAGGATCTTGCCCACACCTTCAAGGCTTTGTAATAATTTTTTCTCTGACTCATCCAGCTGGACGATCTGCCTCACCCGACTGATGGAATCAATTTGAAAAGCCTGATAGGTGATATCACGCCTTCTCAGATTAGACAAATAATCCGCTTCAGTTTGTTCAAAATCCTGTTTTGCAATCAGATTCTTTGCAAGTAATTGCTTCTGGCGAAGATACTTGGGCTTCAGCGTAGCCAGTGCATTGTCAATGGTAATCAGACTCTCCTGCTGACGAAGGGCATTTTGTGTAATGGAAAGTTTTGTGTCACGACCACGGTTCATCGTTTGGGTAAGATTGGATTCCTGTTCCAGGACACTGATTTCCCGTGTCAGGTTGGTTAATTCAAGAACGACATCTCCCTTCTGTAACATCGCTCCGCTTTCGCGAACAATGCGTTTAATGTTTCCGCCTTCGATCGCGTCGAGATAAAAGGTGCGGCCAGGTTCCACAATACCCGTCTGCGGTATGGTTTCCTGAAACACACCCCGCTTCACATCGGATATGGTGATCTTATCCTTTTCAACTTTTAAGGTCGACCGGCGGTCGGCAAAAATGAATTGATAGGTCACAAAGCCCACAAACAAAGCAATGCCTCCGTAAGTAGCAATCCGTTTCAATGTCCACGTCTTCTTCTCAATCTTCTTATCCATTCGTTACGCGCGTATAAATTTCATGATATTCAACTGCCTACCCTTGCCAACTACCGTGCCAACGGTCAAAATCAATAAAAAGTCATCTTTTTTTTAAATTCTCCGTTCAAAGTTGAACGTATATGTCCGAATACGGACGCGATAAACTAAATTGGATAAAATAAAAATCAAATGACTGACCAAAAGCACGGAAAGATCCTCATCGTCGACGACAATGAAGACCTGCTGAAGGCAGCCAAGATGCACCTAAAGCGTCACTTTGCCCAGGTAGAAGTTGAGAAAAATCCGGAAGCGATTCCAGCTTTGATGAACAACGAAGATTACGATGTCATCCTGCTGGACATGAATTTTACCAAAGATGTCAGCAGCGGAAGTGAAGGGTATTTCTGGCTGGAGAAAATTCTTCAGATCGATCCTTCCGCGGTGGTGGTTCTCATCACCGCCTATGGCGATGTACAAATGGCGGTGAAAGCCATCAAGGCAGGCGCCACCGATTTTGTTCTGAAACCCTGGGAAAATGAAAAACTTCTAGCCACACTTTTTTCCTCTATGCGGCTGCGCGAAACGCTTGATGAAGTCAACACACTCAAAATAAAAAATCAGGAAATAAACAAAGCCATTAACGAGCGATACGTTGAGATCATTGGGCAGAGCGCCAGCATGCAGCGCATCTTTCAGACCATCGACCGGGTAGCCCACACCGATGCTAATGTGCTTATCCTCGGTGAAAGTGGCACGGGCAAAGAACTCATCGCGCGGGCCATTCACCGTCATTCCTCCCGGGGCACGGAATCGTTTGCCAGTGTTGACCTGGGTTCCATTACTGAAACGCTTTTCGAGAGCGAACTTTTCGGTCACAAAAAAGGATCTTTTACTGACGCCAAAGAAGACCGGCCCGGACGTTTTGAAATGGCCAACAACGGCACATTATTTTTAGACGAAATTGGAAATTTATCCATGCCCCTGCAGGCCAAGCTTCTCACGGTGATACAAAACCGAAAAGTGAGCCGGGTGGGCGCTAACAAGGAGACTCCCATTGACATTCGGTTGATCTGTGCCACCAACCTGCCTTTGTACGACATGGTGAAGGAGAATCGCTTCCGCCAGGATTTGCTGTACCGCATCAACACTATCGAAATTGAAATCCCATCTCTCCGCGACCGGATGGAAGACATTCCACTGCTATCCGTGCATTTTCTTAAACACTATGCAGAAAAATACAACAAAAACGTCGCGAAGATCAGTGAAGGTGCGATGACGCGGATGAACAAACATCCCTGGCCCGGAAACATCCGCGAACTGCAACATTCCATTGAGCGCGCAGTGATTCTCTCCAACAGCTCCGTGCTGCAACCTGAAGATTTTAATTTTAACACCCCTTCCGGAAAAGAAAATGAACAACATCTGAACCTTGACCAATATAACCTGGACGAAGTAGAAAAGCTTCTTATTCGCAAAGTGTTAAAAAAATATAATGGTAATATCACACAAGCTGCTTCGGAGCTTGGCCTTACTAGGTCATCATTGTATAGGAGATTGGAAAAGCATGGGCTTTGATAACGTGTTTAAGTGTTTAAGTTGCTGAGTATCCAAATGTTTCCAGCCAAAGGCCAATAGCCAACAACATCGCCCAATGAAACTGTTCAGTGATTTCAGATTTCGGGTTGCATTTCGGGTCGTGATGATCGGAACGAGTATGGCCCTGCTGGTCTATATGCTCAACCATCCCAATATGATTTTTGCGGCACTCCTCACGGTACTGGTCATCATAGGACAACTAATGGAACTGTATCATTTCACTTCGCAAACCAACCGAAAGCTCACGCGCTTCCTGGAATCGGTAAAGTATTCAGATTTCATTTCAGGTTTCACCGCTGATAACAAATTGGGTTCCAGCTTTCGCGATCTCAATACAGAATTCAATGAAGTAATGGAAGCCTTTCGCAAAGCCCGTTCTGAAAAAGAAGAACATTGGCAATATTTGAATACCGTGGTCCAACAAGTGCGCACCGGTATTCTCTCTTTTGATACGGAAGGCAATGTTCAATTGATCAATGCCAATGCTAGAAAATTCATGGGCGTTCAGGCCATTAAGAACATCCGGGAGCTGAAAGACAAAAATCCTAAGCTGCTGGAGGCAATTCGTGCAGTAGAACCCGGGCACAGTACGCTGCACAAAGCCGAAGACTTTCTGCTCACAATCCAGTCCACGGAAATGCGCATCCGGGGAAACACCATGACACTGCTGACCCTGCAGAACATTCAGACAGAATTACAACAGCAGGAAATTGAAGCCTGGCAAAAATTAACGCGGGTACTTCGCCATGAGATTATGAACTCCATCACTCCCATTTCCTCCCTCACCTCCACGCTCAGGGAAATACTGGATCACGACATGGTGCAGAAGAACAGTCACTATGAATTGAAGACTGAAGGAGCCGAAGACTTGCGGGAAGGTCTCAGTACCATTGAAGGCCGAAGCAAAGGCCTTATTAAATTCATTGACGCTTACCGCGAGTACACGTCATTGCCCCAGCCCAAGATGAAAATGATCCTGCTGAAAGCATTGATCGAAAAAGTGGCGCAACTGATGAAGCCGGAGATTAAGAAAACCAACATTCAGTTTGAACATCACTGTGATTCCAATTACCTCACCATCCAGGCAGACGAAGAGATGCTCGAGCAAGTATTGATTAATCTGATCAAGAATTCCATTGAGGCGCTGGGTGAAACAGCGACCGGAAAAATTGTCCTTTCAGCGAAATACATCGGGGCCTCCGTTTTTGTTGAAGTGTCTGACAATGGTCCCGGCATTATCAAGGAAGCCCTGGACCGGGTGTTTGTTCCTTTTTTTACTACCAAGAAAACGGGCTCTGGTATTGGACTTAGTCTCTCAAGACAGATTATGCAGATGCACAGTGGCTCACTTTCGGTGGAGTCGGAGCCGGGGGTTAAAACAGTATTTAAGTTGAAGTTTTAGAGATAAAAGATAGCCACGGATTTCACGCCTGCCTGCACGAGGCCGTTTCGGCGAAGGCAGGGATTTGCACGGATGAAATTCAAGTTTATAAATTTCAAAAAATATATTTGTTAATTCAACCCTCACAAATGCATCGGTGTCGCCCTTCCCTGCCTGCCGGCGAGGCAGGGACTCCGCTCTCCGAAGGAGTCCGGAGTCCCTCGGACAAGGTGACTAGGTAAACTGTCCCCTATCCAACACTCAAAAACTCATCCCACTCTTCCTGCTTCATGCCGCTGATGTCGCGAAGGAAGAGGGTGTAGGAAGGTTTGAACGGCCGGCGATTGGGAAACATCTCAACCTCGTCCGGCTTGAAGTCGCCTTTCCTGGTGTTACACCTTTTACACGCAGTGACCAGGTTTAGCCAGGAATGAGGGCCTCCCCTCGAACTGGGTATCACATGGTCCAGCGTGAGCTCTTTTTTTGTGCCGCAATACTGACATTCAAAGTTGTCGCGTTTAAAAATATTCTGCCGGGTGAGATTTACCCCTTTATAGGGGGCATTGACATACCTATTCAGCCGAATTACGGAAGGCATGGGAAAGCTGCGGGTGATACTGTGGAGCCTATGGCCATTCAAAGAGCGTACCATCTCACTTTTATTCAGATAGACCAGAATAAAAGCACGTTCCACTGAGCACACCATCAATGGGCTAAAGTCTTGATTTAACACCAATACCCTGCTATCCATACTGAAAAGATAAAGCCAAAGTTTATCTTATCCAAGGAGGGAATGCTACGTGCTAAATGTTAGTGCTAAATCAGTATGGATTTCAAGGAGGTCGCGAAGTTAAGTTCGCGAAGACTGCAAAGTTATATTCCTTTCGACTTAGCGCCCTTTACGTATAATCTTTGCGCTCTTTTGGTGAATCTTTTGTTCACTTAGAAATTATTCTTCTGATGGAATGAAGGAGGTGGGTGTAGATTTTAGTATCAGGGTTCAGGATTCCCTCCTCGGTAATCCGGTCCATCCGTACCTGGCCCGAAGCGTGAATTATTTTTTCGTTGTCGACAATAACGCCAACATGGGAGACTTGTTTGCTTTTTTCTGAAAAGAATGCAAGGTCACCGGGCAATGCTTCTTCAAAGGTTTTAATTTTTTTCCCTGCCAGCGATTGCTGGGGAATTTCCCGCGGAAGCGAATAACCGGTAATTTTAAAAATCATCTGTATCAAGCCTGAATCATCGATGCCGAACGGACTCTTGCCGCCGGCCTGGTAAGGAGCCTGCAGATATTTTTTCGCAATATTTTTCAGAAAATCCACATCCCTCCGCTGCCCCAGGCTCTTGGACTCACCATTGAATGCGAACTGCTCTTCGATCTTGAATAATTCTGAATTTGAAATAGGCACCACGCTGCCCATCACGATGGTGAGCTGACTTTTTTTATACAGTACCGGGGACGCAATCTCCGTGGTGATCTTATAGTCCGTTGAGTTGATTTGCTCAAAATACTCCTTTGAAATAGGATGGTGCTGTCTACTGTCCAGCCATCCTTCGGCTTGATCCGAATAAATTTTTATAAGAACCCACTTCTTATCACTTGAGATATTTTCAACCTCATAATGATCCCCGAAAAGCAGCTGGGTAATTTGTTCACCTGTTTCCAGCGGCTCTTGACGTATCGGCACCACCGCCAATCGGCAAACTCCAAAATCTATTGGTTCCATGAATGCTGTGTCAAACTAAAATTTAATGCGGGCCAATTCTCTTTGAACATCCCTTTCCTTAATACTTTCTCGCTTGTCAAATATTTTCTTGCCTCGTGCCACGGCAATTTCCAATTTCGCATAACCCCGGTCGTTGATGAACAAGCGAACAGGAACTATGGTAAGTCCCTTCTCCTCAATGCTTGTCCGCAACCTTCTGATTTCATTTTTCTTAAGCAGCAGTTTGCGATCTCGCGCTTGTTCATGATTGTAATGTGTTCCCTGAGAAAAAGGGTTGATGTTAATTCCCTTCACAAAAGCCTCATTATCGGTAAAGTAAACGTATCCATCCTGGAGATTCACTTTCCCCTCACGGATGGATTTGATCTCCGTACCCTTTAATACTAGCCCTGTAACATATTTATCCAGGAGCTCATATTGAAATGAGGCCTGCTTATTCTTTATATTTACTGTATTTGAAAATCGGGTGGAGGCCATGCTATAAAAGTCAACGGTAAAAATTCGGATTTCGAAAAATAGATGATAATTTTCCCTTTTTAAACATCTTCTGTCCGGTCTTCCCAACCGCAATCAAGCGGTCGATTACGCGGGCTTCAATGCCGCAAACTAATTCCATTCCGTTGATTTCCTCCACTGTTGCCGTAAAAACTACTTCCTCCCCCACAAAGGCAGGAGATTTATGCTGAATGTGTAAGGAAGTTCCCACCCCCTCTTCATCCGCATCTTTCATCTCAATAAAAAACAGACGTGAAGACCATTCGAAATCACGGGCCAGGGCAAAGGTAGAACAAACAGGATGCAATAGTTCGCCTTGAAAAATGGCCTGATCCGCCTCTACAACTTTCTTCCGGAAGATTTTAACATCTCCCTTTTTGAAAATATTCTTCATAGTGAAAAATCCAGATTGGGTACCGGTGCAATATCAAGGGGAGCGAACTCGCCTTTCATGTATTTGAAGTGAGCCGCCATGCCAATCATAGCTGCATTATCGGTGCAATATTGAAAGTCGGGAATGAAGGTCTGCCATCCATACTTATCCCCTCTTCGTACTAATTCCTTCCTTAGTTCCGAGTTTGCCGACACACCCCCGGCCACGGCAATATTTTTAATTCCGGTTTGTACGCTGGCTTTTTCCAGACGGCTCATCAGCATCCTCACAATTTTAGTTTGAATGCTTGCGCAGATATCTTTCAGATTTTTTTCAATAAACTCCGGATCCCTTAGTTTTCCATCCCTGATAAAATAAAGGAAAGCGGTTTTGATACCGCTGAAGGAAAAATCCAGGGCAGGCATATCGGTGTCGGGGAACTTAAATGCATTTGGATTTCCTTCTTTGGCATATCGATCAATCAAAGGTCCGCCCGGGTAAGGTAAACCAAGAATCTTCGCTGCTTTATCAAAAGCTTCACCGGCCGCATCGTCCTGGGTCTGTCCGATAATTTCCATATCCTGATAATCACGCACCACCACCAATTGGGTGTGCCCGCCGCTAACGGTAAGACATAAGAATGGAAACCGAGGCATTACGTCTTTATCTGCATGACTGGAAGGGATAAAGTGCGCCAGGATGTGAGCATGCATATGATTCACTTCTATCAGGGGAATGGCAAGTGACCAGGCTAGTCCCTTGGCAAATGAGGCCCCGACCAGCAACGCTCCCATCAATCCGGGACCACGTGTGAAAGCAATGGCATCCAGATTCTCATTTTCAACCGACGCCGTAGTCATCGCCTCAAATACAACGCGAACAATTTGTCGCTGATGTGCCCGTGAGGCTAATTCAGGTACCACGCCACCGTATTTATGATGATCGCCTTGTGTGGCTATAATATTATTGAGTACCTTGCCGTTCTGTATTACAGAAGCGGAAGTCTCGTCACACGAAGACTCAATGGCAAGGATGGTTGGCCGCATATTTACTAAATGAAATGGCAAGTTATTAAAATTCGGGTTCTGCAGTGGCTGAAGAGAATTGTACTCTACGGCCTATTTGGAATCCTCGTTTTTTTTGTCGTCGCCTACAGTATTCTTCAAATTCCGGCAGTCCAAAAAAGTCTTGTCAGCCGGATTGTCGGTGGATTTTCGAAAATTTCAGGATTTGACGTTCACTTCGACCGTTTCTATCTTTTGTGGTATGACCGGCTGGAGATTACGGGGCTAACCATCACCGATCCGAAGCAAAATGCCATGATCCAGGCTGATAAATTGTTCATCAATTTCCGCATCAGCAGTCTTCTGGATAATCAGGACATCAACTTTGATGCCTTGTCGCTGCAGGGAGGGTCTGTCTACCTTGTGACACTTCTGGATTCGGATTCAACCAAACAACTTAATATTGATATTTTCATTGCTGAGATCAACAAGCAATTCGCTTCCGGCGGCAGCAAGGGCGGGCGGAGTCCGAAAATAAACATCGGAGAAGTCCTGGTTGAACAATCTCAATTTTCCTACAACGTAACGGACAAGGATTCCATTCGAAATGGATTCGATTTCAATCATTTTCGGCTCGCCGTCGATGAAGGAAATTTGAATAACTTCAAAGTCATTGGCGACACCATTGAATTCAATGTGGAATCCTTGCAGATCAAGGATGAAAAAACAAAACTTCATGTCACGGAACTAAGTACCTTCTTCCGCATCAGCCAGCTTTCAATGGAATTTTTAGGACTCAATCTGAATGCCAATCAAAGTCATGTTTCCGACACCATTATTTTACGATTTCAAAGTCAGAAGGACCTGAGTGACCTTAATAATAAGGTAAATATTACTGCTATCCTGAAGGATACGAAGCTCTATCCTGAAGATGTCGGACTATTTACATCCGGACTTGAAACGTGGAATGGTCCTATTTTACTGAACGGCCGGTTTAAAGGGAAAATAAACCACTTTACTTTTCGGCCCATGGAGATTGTCATGGGTTCGTCCAGAATCACTGGCAGTCTTGAAATGGAGGGACTTCCCAACGTCAATGAGACTTTTATCAACGCCAGGCTCAGTCCTTCAGTTATTTACCCACAGGACTTTGCCTTTTTGTTCCCACAAGCAGTCAACAACAACATAAAGCCGTTTACGAAAGTACATTTGAAGGGAAATTTTTTGGGGTTTATCAATGACTTCGTTGCCAATGGCGACTTTGACACACGCTTTGGGCAAATCCAATCAGACATCAACTACAAAATTCTAGAGGATAATATTGGTCAGTCGTCCTACAGCGGCCAGCTCAAGCTTACCAATTTTGAATTAGGCCAATTTCTGAATGATACCTCCAATTTTCAAAAAGTAACTTTAGATGGCCGGATCAAAGGAAAAGGATTTACAGAAGAAGCTGCTGACTTTACCCTGGCTGGTGAAATCGCTTCACTCGGCCTCCTTGGATATCCTTATTCCAACATCCGCACTGACGCCCGGTTTGCCAACCAATTCTTTCAAGGCAATCTCACTATTGATGATCCCAATCTTCAATTTTCCATGACAGGCTCGATTGACCTCCGTCATGGCAAGGACTTGATTAATGTAGAAGCGAAACTGGATACCGCCCTGCTTCATAAGTTACGACTAACAGAAGAAGAGATCTTTCTTCAATCCTATATCGATATAGACAGCCGCGGTCTTCAACTTGACTCTATTGTGGGGACAGCCTTGTTTAAGAATTCCCTTCTGCAAATCCGGGATGAATCTGTCCAGTTTGATTCTATCCGGCTTATTTCAGAAAATAATAATGGCAACCGCACCCTCCGGCTCCGTAGTTCCCTGGCTGATGTTTCCCTGGCTGGAAATTTTTACTACTCTACCCTGTTCAACGATATTCAAGAACTTATAAAAGAGTTTGTGTTGAATCTCAAAAACGATCCCATCGCGACACAGAAATACTATCTCGCCAAACGCAAGTCGGAACAAGCCTATAAAGCGGTGGTAAGTGCGACCATTCACAATGTCAATCCCATCTTTCAATTATTGGATCTTGACCTTCATACCTCTGCTGAAACCGTGGTACAAGGAGATTTTAGCAACAACACCACCTCCATCCTTCATGTGTACACGCACCTGGACTCCATCATCCTAGGAGGGCAAACATTTACCGGGAATGAAATTGAATTTAACGGATCCAAAGTGAGAGACAGTACGGCAGTGCTGGCACAGCTTACGATTAACTCTGAGCGTCAGGAACTGAACAAAAATGTGACCACCAAGAATCTCTTTCTGGAAGGCATCTGGAACAAGGACCACATTGACCTGGGATTTGATATTGACCAGGAAGGTTATGATAATTCCATCCGGCTCAACTCGGAAATTGACTTCCTGAAAGACAGCACCAAAATAAAAATACTACAGTCTGAATTTAAATTACTCGGAGAAAAGTGGTCGGTGAACGATAGAAACTACATGCTATTCATGGGTCAGGAATGGAATATCCGCCATCTTGGTCTGACCCATGATGAACAGTCAGTGAAAGTAAATGGATTCATATCCCATGACCCTTCCAAGACCTTACAGATTGATGTTAAAGATTTTCAACTTTCATTCTTCAATTTTTTCAGCACAGAGAAATTCAAAGGCCTGCTCAATGCGCAAGTCATTCAAAGGGATATCTACTCGAACGTCTACATTGAAAATGCACTCACCATTGATTCGCTGACTGTAAACAATTTCCTCGTGGGTGAAATTAAGGGCAACAATACAAGGGACCCATCCAGCAGTCATTTTAATATTAACTTAACCATTGATCGCCTGCAATACCGGATCGTGGACATCAAGGGATTCTATGACCCCAACGACCAAGAAAATCCGCTTCACACGAAAGCGATTCTTGAAAAGGCTAACCTCAAATTACTGGATCCGATCGTAAAGGATATCTTCTCCCAATTGGACGGAACCCTGACGGGTGTCTATGAAATTCAGGGAACCTTTACAAAACCCAATATCACCGGTGAAGCAAAGATTGAAAATGGTCAGCTCATGATCAACTATTTAAAAACCCTTTATAAGGTTACCGGTACGCTGGGCATCACCCATTCACAAATTCAATTCAATAACTTTACGCTTACCGATGCCCTCAATAACAAAGGAAAACTGCAAGGCTACATTGCACACCGAAGTTTTTCAAAAATGCGCCTTAACCTTGATGCTTCCTTTGTGAATTTTCAGCTTCTGAATACCAACATCAAAGACAACAATCTCTTTTATGGCCAAGCTTTTGGAACGGGCAATCTAAGTATCCTGGGACCCGTTTCCAACCTAAAGATTTCGGCAACGGCACGTACAAATAAAAATACACGTCTTTCAATTCCCATTGGCGGCACCTCTACCCAGGAGAAAAAGGATTTCATTCAATTCTCAAATTTTACCGAGAGTATCAAAAAGAAAATTGTAAAGGCTCAACCACGAAAACGTGAATTATCCGGACTTACTTTGGACCTCAACATCGATGTAACCCCGGATGCCTATGCTGAAATTATCTTCGACATCAAGTCAGGTGATATTATTCGCGGTCGCGGTCGTGGGGATATCAAATTACAGATTGACACCAAGGGAGATTTTAACATGTTTGGCATGATGGAGTTCACCGAAGGCGCTTACAACTTTACGCTCTATGATATTCTCAACAAGGAATTCAAAATCAAGCCTGGCAGCAGGATCACCTGGACCGGCGACCCGTATGAGGGTCTGTTGAACATCACGGCGAGCTATCGGCAAATGACCTCCATGGGCCCTGTGATTGCAGATCAAACACTGGTCAATGATCCAAATCTCCGAAGAAAGTATCCGGTGGAAGTGATTTTAAAACTGGACGGCCCCATGCTCTCACCACAGATTGCATTTGATCTTGAGGCGAAAGACCTGCCAAACAATATACCAACCACAATTCAAGGAAAATCAGTATCTCTGAATCTTGATTTCATTGCTTTCAAAAACAAATTGGATGAACAAGAAATGAAGAAGCAAGTGTTCAGTTTGATTATCCTCCGAAAACTATCCAGCATCGATGCATTTTCTACCAGCGCGTCATTGTACAATAGCGTGAGTGAATTGCTTTCAAACCAGCTCAGCTATTGGTTAAGTCAGGTGGATCAAAACCTGGAAGTTAATCTCGACATTGGTACGATGGATCAGGAGGCATTTAACACTTTCCAACTTCGTCTTGCCTACTCTTTTCTTAATGGAAGATTGCGGGTATCGAAAGACGGTAACTTTGGAAACCAAACCAACCGGTCGGAATTGTCCACGATCGCCGG
>JAYWDP010000312.1:0-4810 GCA_043779775.1 Cyclobacteriaceae bacterium | reverse complement strand
AAATGAAATTGTTGATTTGCAAAAATGGGGCCGCCCATTGATTTGCAGTGAATACATGGCACGCACCAATAACAGTACATTTGAAAAAAACCTGCCGGTGCTTAAAAAGCATCAAGTGGGGGCAGTCAATTGGGGATTGGTCAGCGGGAAGACGAACACAATCTACCCTTGGGGTTCGAGGGAAGGTTCTCCGGAACCGACCCTTTGGTTTCATGATATTTTCACTAAAGACGGGAGTGCGTTTAACAAAAGGGAGATTGCCATCATTAAGGACATAACAAAGGCCAAGTAAATCAAAAATTGAAAAAACTTCCCCTTCTTCTTTTTCTAATCTCTTGTACTGTCAAAGATGCTAAACAGGAATTCCGTAATAAACTGGATACCTTTTTTTCGAACCAGTTTCCCCCGGATGGTCCTGGCGGAGCCGTACTGGTATTAAAAGATACCACGATTATTTTTTCGAAAGCCCTGGGAGTTTCTGACATCAATACAAAGCAGCCCATCACTACCAGCACGCTTTTTAATGTAGGTTCCATCTCAAAGACCTTTGTAGCCAATGCTATTTTGATATTACAGGAGCAGGGCAAACTCTCCGTGGAAGACAGCTTGTGGAAATATTTTCCCTCTTTTAAAAATAAAATCATCGCGCTAAAAGTCAAAATAAAACACCTCCTCACCCACACCTCCGGTCTGCCGGACAACCGGCTTATCACAAAAGACTCAGTCTTCTATCTCACCGCCAACGATGAACAAAATTGGTTTCCCGTCACACAAACCGATACGCTTGAATTCGAACCGGGGTCGAAATACCACTATTCCAATCCCGGATACAATGCGCTCGCGCTCATTGTTCAACAGGTAAGTGGGCAAAAATGGCAAGACTTCGTTTTGGAGAAAATCTACAAGCCATCAGGCATGTTGACCAGCACCATCACTGACGGTGAGCATCCGGACCAAGGCGTGGCCCATGGTTACAGAAAAATTGGAGGACAATGGCGCGAAGATGATTATGGTGAAGAGCCCACCTTCTGCGCTGCGGGCAATGGGGGCATCTGGAGTTCGGTGGCGGAGCTTGCAAAATATGAGCTTGCCTTGCGCAAAGGGGTCTTTTTAAAAACAGAGACCATCAACGATTCCCGCACCATCAAAACTTTTGCCAACTGGAAAAGCGATGTTCCCGATGACAGAGGCTGGTCATGGC
The DNA here is from genome assembly GCA_043779775.1 of Cyclobacteriaceae bacterium. Taxonomy (GTDB): domain Bacteria; phylum Bacteroidota; class Bacteroidia; order Cytophagales; family Cyclobacteriaceae; genus ELB16-189. The sequence continues at coordinate 3,609 of JAYWDP010000312.1, read as the reverse complement.
AGGTTATCAAAACTCCTGAAGGATTCATGACTGCTGAACACACAGGACACCAGGGAGGATTTGCTGCCAACTATGTTTCAATTCCGAAAAAAGGAATTTTGTTTGTCGTGCTATACAATGCTCCGTATGACGTGTACTTGTTCAGAGAAAAAGTAATGGCGTTTTTGAAAGAGGGCAATTGGCTGGAGTAAGAGCTAGCGCCGTTAGAAGCTGGTCGGGATTTGTAATCCCGATCCTTTATAAAACATAAAACCAATTGAAAGTAGTGGATTTGTAATCCAAACTTACTTTCTTCATAATTCCACACAGCATTCCTTCTCCTATTTTCGATGGGTCGAGATTACAAATCTCGACCCAAGAAGGTATATACATTTCACCCGCTTTTTAAATGATTATTCTTTTTACTTTTAGGCGTACCATTTTCTAACCTGAACTCATGAGTCTATACATTAAAAAGCCGTTGGATCAGTTGATGATCCAGACCTCCGACACCGGAAAAGGATTGAAGCGCACCCTGGGCCCGGGCAACCTCATCGCCTTGGGCATCGGCGCCATCATCGGTGCTGGCCTTTTTGTCCGTACTGCCTGGGCCGCCAGTGAAGCCGCCGGTCCAGCGGTGACTCTGTCGTTTGTCGTGGCCGCCATCGGCTGCGGGTTTGCCGGATTGTGTTATGCTGAATTCGCTTCGATGATACCCATCGCAGGAAGCGCCTATACCTACGCCTACGCCACCCTCGGTGAGTTTCTCGCCTGGGTCATCGGCTGGGCATTGATCCTGGAGTACGCACTTGCTGCCGCCACCGTCTCCATCGCCTGGAGCGAATATCTCAACAGTCTTTTGGGTGGATCGATACCGTATGAATGGTGTCACTCACCACTGGACTCTCTGAATGGCGTGTCGGGCATCATCAACTTGCCGGCCATCTGTATCCTCGCCGTTCTCACCCTGCTGCTGATCAAAGGCACACAGGAGTCGGCCTTCATCAACGCCATCATTGTACTTTTGAAAGTAGCTATCGTGCTCGTTTTCATTTTCGTGGGATGGAAATTCATCAATCCGGCCAACCATACCCCATACTTTATTCCGGAAGGAACCCCCGGTCATGAAGCCTTCCGGCAACATGGCTTCGGTGGAGTACTGGGTGGTGCCGCTATTGTGTTTTTCGCTTTCATCGGATTTGATGCGGTGTCCACCGCGGCACAGGAAGCCAAGAATCCCAAGCGAGATATGCCCATCGGGATTCTGGGATCGCTTATCTTCTGTACGATCCTGTATATTCTTTTCAGCTATGTCCTTACCGGCGTAGCACCCTGGACTGATTTTGCCATTGCTGGCAAAGAAGCTTCCGTAGCCTATGCGATTAAAACCTACATGCCTGGTTATGGATGGCTGGCGAGCCTTGTGTCGATTGCGATCCTCGCGGGTTTCTCTTCGGTGATTCTGGTGATGCTGATGGGCCAATCGCGTGTGTTCTTCTCGATGTCAAATGACGGGCTCATGCCAAAAATATTTTCTGAACTGCATCCCAAGTTCCGCACACCCTACAAGGCCAACATGTTATTATTCATTTTCGTTGGACTTTTTTCAGCATTTGTTCCGGGAACCATGGCAGGTGACCTTACCAGTTTCGGAACACTTTTCGCCTTTGTATTGGTATGCGCAGGTATCTGGGTGATGCGAATTAATAACCCGGAAGCTGTGCGACCTTTTAAAACGCCTTGGGTACCCCTCGTACCCATTCTTGGCATGTTGGTTTGCACTACGCTCATCTTATCCCTGGATCCCAACACGCAGCTCGTTGCCCTGGGTTGGATGGTCGTTGGTCTCGTGATTTATTTTGTTTACGGGAAGAAGCATAGCTACCTCCAGAACAAAAAATAAAATCAGGGAGCGACTTCGTTGGTGATGGTAAGGCTGTTGCCTGCAAGCTCTGTCCTATATCTTCGCAGCGGACGCCAGGCTACCCCGCCGGAAGGGGTGCCGTCGGCGAAGCTGAAGGTCGATCCACAGCAGGGATCAGTCATGTACAGTCCTGAAGTGTGCACATTGACCGTCGCGCAGGCATCGTTGGGATGGTAGGAGCAATTGCGTTCATAGGCGATATACGTTAAAGAACTTTTCCGGTAAAGGATCACGCCCCGCACACCAAGGTTGTTCATTTCCTTAACGCCTCCATCCAATGCCAGGCTTTGATATTCCGGAAAGGAGAGATTGATAGTAAGATTGGCAAACGGAGCCACCGGGATTGGATCGTCGGTCGGTCCTGTGCTGCAGGCACAGACCCCAAGAAAAATAAATATCCGAATCCGTAAGAACCATCGAACTGGTAGATTTCTATTTTTTTGAATAATCATAAAATCCCTGTCCTGTTTTTCTGCCAAAGTGTCCTTCGTCGACCAGCTTTTGCTGAAGTGAGCTGGGTTTGAATTTTGGATCCATGTTAAATCCTTCAAATACAGACTTGGTTACCGCCAGGTTGGTTTCGACGCCGATCAGGTCCATTAACTCAAAAGGCCCCATTTTAAATCCTGCTGATCTCATCAGCGCATCAATGACTAACACCGTTGCCGCATTTTCTTCCAGCAGTTTTAACGATTCGCCATAATAATGCCGTGCTACCCGGTTAACGATGAAACCGGGAGAATCTTTTGCCGCAACGGCTGTTTTCCCGATTTGTGCTGAAAACCACTTTATTTCCGCAACTACTCCCGGGTCGGTAGCGTCCCCTACAATAATTTCCACCAATTTCATCCGGTCGGCAGGATTGAAAAAGTGCAGGCCTATGCAACGGGATGGATCTTTCAAGGCTTCACCAATACGCGCAATGGAAATAGAAGAAGTATTGGAAGCCAGAATCACCTTTCCTTCATTGATTCCTTCCAATTCTAAAAAAAGCCGTTGCTTGATTTCCAGTTTTTCAACTGCCGCCTCAATGACAAGATCGGCTTTCAGTTCCCCTAAAGTCCTCACAGGCTTGATCCACGCGAGCGCCTCTTCCATTTTTTTTGTGGTGAGTTTTTCTTTCTCAACACTACCTGAAAGATTTTTATGGATTGTGCGCAAGGCTAAAGTGACCTGGTCTTCTTTCACATCATATAGCAAGGTCGTGAAACCTGACGATGCACAAACTTGAGCAATGCCGAGTCCCATAGTGCCCGCACCGACCACAGCGACGGTGCGAATCATATCACCGGTTTGAATTGCTTCAGGAAGCGAACATCATTTTCAGAGAAAAGTCGTAGATCATCAATCCCATAGCGCAGCATCGTCACGCGCTCGATGCCCATGCCAAAAGCAAAACCGGTAAATTCCTCCGGATCAATGCCCACGTTTTTCAACACATTCGGATGCACCATGCCTGAGCCGGCAATCTCCACCCATCCGGAATACTTGCAGATGTTACAACCTTTTCCATGACAGATAAAACAGGATATGTCGATCTCCGCACTGGGTTCGGTAAACGGAAAAAAAGAAGGACGCAATCTTATTTTTGTGTCTTGGCCGAACATTTCCTTAGCAAAGTGATAGAGGGTTTGTTTAAGGTCCACAAAACTTACGTTCTTGTCAACATAAAGACCTTCCACCTGGTGGAAGAAACAGTGAGCGCG
>JAYWDP010000311.1:0-4811 GCA_043779775.1 Cyclobacteriaceae bacterium | reverse complement strand
GCGTCATAGTTTAAAGCAACACGAATTCAAATTAACCAACTATTTTCGAAAAGTCATTTTGGGGCTTAAATCCATGTAAATTTGTAGCGTTTCTAAATTTATATACTTTTGTGGCCCTGTCCCCAAAAACAGGTCAACCCCGGTGACGTAGCTCAGTTGGTAGAGCAAAGGACTGAAAATCCTTGTGTCGGGGGTTCAATTCCCTCCGTCACCACCCAGGCCCTCTTTTAAAAGGGGGCTTTTTTTTATTTTTTACCTCACAAGCCAACAGGGATGTGGAAATACGTTTCCTATCTTTAATTGGAGAAACCTATGCGACCCAGCACTTCTTTTGTCATTATCCTGCTCCTGCTCATCCTGTTGGGTTCTGGGGGCAAGACCTTTTCTCAGGGGAACCTCTATACAGCACGGGGTTATTGGGAAGAAACGACAAAACCCAATTACCAGACTCTTAAACAAAAGTTGATAAAAGGGGATTCATTAACCGATAACGAAAAGACTTACGTCCAGGACTATGATGTCTACCTCCGAGGCTATTTTCAGAAGATGTCCCAGGATGAAAGAGATAACTATGTCCGTTTAAAAGAACGTTGGGACAGCGAGCTTTCGACCACTAAAGTTGCCACGCAAACTTCTGTCTCACAAAATTCGACGGATGAATTTGAGTGGCGTGCAAGGGACCGGCTTTCAAGTGCCTTGTATGGAATCTGGTATGGATCATCGCTGGTGGTGGTGGCCAATATTACAAGCTCCGCAGCCGGCGGGATACCTTTGATAACCGGGGGACTCTGGATGCTAGGCCCGGCCATCAACCCAAAAAAATACGAACATATCACACGCAAAACTTTGCGGGCAAGCAACACGGGCAAATTACTCGGATTGGGTTATGGCGCTGGTCTGGGATTGGCGCTGGGAGGTAATTCTGATAATACCGGGAAATTGGCCTTTGGCCTTTCAACTGTAGGAAGTATCGTGTTGGGGGAATTAGCCTTTTATGAACAACAGAAAAATAATTATTCAGCAGGACATATTGAGATGATGAGGCATTATGGATTCCTGGGCCCTTGGATTGCGCTTGCATCAGTGGTCGGTGCCGGAGCAGACAATGTCAATGTTAATGGTCTTGCTATTCTGGGGGGTGGAGTCGGGGGTCTTCTAATCGGCAGCAACGTTGCGAATAAATATGATTACTCGCGAGGCGATGCCGATGTTGTCAGTTCGTTGACGTTGATCTCGACCGGCGTCGGCTTTGCTGCTATGGCAGATTCCTATAAAAACAATTCTGATTCAAAATCGCTCTTATTCATTCCGGCAGCAAGCTCGGTCATCGCAACGATTCTGGGCCAACGTGCGGTTAAAGGTGTGCACCTGACCGACAAACAGAGTAGCGCTATTAACTTATCTGCCGCGGGGGCAGCCCTTATGGGCTTAGGCATTGTTTCACTGACGAAGTCTCAATCCCCATCCGTTTGGATTGGAGTTCCCACAGGCCTTGCACTCATTACGCATCTGGCCCTCTTTCACAAGTACAAAATGGAAAATCTCGAAGTAAAGCTCCGGGGCAGCAATGATGAGAAGAGAAATTTCAACGTGTCATTAAAAGTTACGCCCGAAAGTTATTTTCTAAACCAACAGATTCCTGTGGAAAAATTTACGCCTCAGATGTATGCCAATTTGCAAAACCCTTTGTTTAAATTGGTTGTAACATTTTAGAATGGATCAGCTTACTTTTTCGATACTGCAATGGAAAGTGCCGCGATGAATGCTGTCGTCCAGGCAGCTTGAAAATTAAATCCACCCGTTTCTCCATCCACATTCAAAACCTCTCCGGCAAAGAAAAGTCCGGGTACTTTCTTACTTTCCATCGTGGATAAATTAATATCATTGAGGTCCACGCCGCCGCAGGTTACAAACTCCTCCTTGAATGTTGTCTTGCCTAGTATGTTGAATGGGCACCGGATTAGAAATTCAATCAGCCGGTTCAGGGTTTTGGAGGGAGCTTCTGCCCACACCATTTTTTCCGAAACACCAGCCTGGGCGCAAAGCTTTCCCCATAGTCTTTTGGGTATTTGATATAAAGGGTGACTGCTGATTTTTTTTCCTCCTTGCGACTGTAGTTTTTGTCTAAACATTTCCCGCATCGACTCCTCCGTCTGCTCCCCGGTCCAATTGATTAACACGGTAAATTGATAATGGACTTCATGAAGGTGCCGGGCCGCCCAGGCCGAAAGCCGGATGACCGCGGGACCGCTGAGACCCCAGTGGGTGATCAGCACAGGACCACGTGATAAAAGGTTTGTTCCCGCAATTTTTACTTCGGCGTCAGCCACGGCCAGGCCCATGAGGTCAGCAAATTCTTTTGAAGGGTCGTTGAATGTGAATAGAGATGGTATAGGAGGAATAATGGCGTGGCCTAATGTCTTTATCCAGTTATAGGCATTTGCATGTGGATTTCCGCCCACGGCAATCAATAATTTTTTAGATGAAAAACTTTCCCCGTTCCTGCAGTGAACTTTAAAAACATTCGCCGTTTTCTCAATTCTGTCAGCCTCCATCGAAGGTTGAATTTCAATCTTGAACTTCTCTGCCTCTTGTAAAAAGCAATCGATGATCGTTTGGGAGTTGTCGGTAACAGGAAACATGCGGCCATCCTCTTCAGTCTTGAGGTCCACGCCGCGTTTTTCAAACCAGGCAATGGTATCGGATGCATTGAAGGTCCGAAACAGTTGTTTGAATTCTTTTTGCCCCCGGGGATAATGTTTCGATAGGGGGGTTGGTTCAAGACAATGATGTGTGACATTGCAGCGTCCACCACCCGAAATCCTGACTTTAGACAACAGCTTAGTGGATTTTTCAAGGATGATGATTTTCAGTTTTGGATTACGGAAAGCTGTTTCGATAGCAGCAAAAAAGCCGGCGGCCCCACCTCCCAGAACGATCAGATCAACCATCACCCAAAAATATCAACCTGGCCGTTCAATAGCCGGTCAATCGTGTCGCGTTCTCGGATGAGCCTGGCCTTTCCGTCGATGATTAACACTTCCGCAGGGCGCAATCTCGAATTGTAGTTCGAGGCCATCATATAGCCGTAGGCACCTGCATTTTTTATTACTAGTAAATCTCCTTCTCTTACTTCACTGAGGGAGCGATCTGCGCCCAGGGTGTCGGTTTCACAAATGTTTCCGACAACCGTATAGACTTTTTGCGGACCCTCGGGATTCGAAACGTTGACTATCTCATGATAGGCATCGTACATCATGGGCCGGATGAGGTGGTTGAGGCCAGAGTTGACTCCGGCAAACGTCACGCTGGGGGTAGCCTTTACCACATTCGTCTTCACCAGGAGGTATCCAGCTTCACTTACAAGATATTTTCCCGGTTCGATCCAAAGTTCAAGGTTTCTTCCATAGTTTCTGTCGAAGTCCTTAAACAACTTGCTCAGTTTTTTCCCAAGCAACTGTATGTCTGTGACTTCATCCTCTGATTTGTATGCCACCTTGAAGCCACCACCGAAGTCAATGAACTTAAGCGCCGGAAAATCGAGGGCTATTCCGAAAAGGATATCGGCCATTTTCAGAAACACGTCAAGGTCAGTGATTTCAGATCCGGTATGAATGTGCAGGCCGCTCACATTGATTTTATATTGTTCCACCTGTTTCAATATTTCAGGGAGCTGATATACGGATATTCCAAATTTAGAATGGCTATGACCCGTAGAGATTTTGTAATTACCGCCCGCAAGAATGTTGGGATTGAGGCGAAGACCGCAGGTAGTACGGTCACCGTATTTTTTACCAAATTTTTCCAGGGCTGAGAGATTGTCAAGATTGATATTGATTCCTAATTCAACGCCCTCGCTGATCTCTTCGAAGTCTACGCAGTTTGGTGTGAACATAATTTCTGAAGGCAAAAAGCCGGCGTTTAGGGCAATCCGAACTTCCTGAATGGACACGACATCGACCCCGATTCCATTTTTTCTCATCAGTTTAAGAATAGAGATATTGGTCAATGCCTTGGCTGCATATTTTATCTTCACGTCCGCTTCCGCGAAAGCGTTCTTGAGATTATGCACCTGACGCTCAATTTTCTGCGCGTCGTAGATATAAAGAGGTGTACCGAATTCCTTAGCCAGATCGCTGAAAGGGATGCCCTGTAGTTGAAACGTACCCTTATTCAATTCCATAAAAAATAAAATGCAAATATACAGATCGCGTCCCGATCGGACAGGATGATTAACTTTGAACCATGAAGTTATTTTTCAGGCAATCGGGTGATGGGCCACCGCTCTTGGTCCTTCACGGACTGTTTGGGTCCTCCGACAACTGGTACACATTAGCCAAAACATTCTCAGCGCACTTTACGGTTTTCCTGATTGACCAGCGAAATCACGGTCAATCGCCGCATAGTGATGGATTTAACTATTCCGTGCTTACAGAAGACTTGCAGGAGTTTATTGAAGAACATAAATTACAGAAGCCTGCAGTCATCGGTCATTCAATGGGTGGAAAGACAGCAATGAATTTCGCCGTACGTTACCCCGATAATTTAGGCAAACTCATAGTAGTGGATATTGTACCCAAAGCTTACCCGGTGCATCAAGACCAAATTCTGGAGGGTCTGTTGGCGGTATCGGCTGCGCCACTGACATCAAGAAATGAAGCTGACCAGCTATTGTCAGCTTATGTGCCGGAGGCTGGTGTACGGCAATTTTTGTTGAAGAATTTGTCGCGAAAAGGTACAGGAGGTTTTGAATGGAAAATAAATATTGATGCGATCCATAAGAATATTGAAGCGATGGGAGTTGGCATGGT
>JAYWDP010000310.1:0-4819 GCA_043779775.1 Cyclobacteriaceae bacterium | reverse complement strand
CCACAAATTCTGCATCCAATCCTGAGAAGGTTTCTTTGCACCAGGCAGGATTGTCGGAGAAAAAATAAAATTTAGGTCGGTCTATCTCCTGACGAATCCTTTCAATAGCATTTTCATAGTACTCTTGTGAGAGCACTCCAAAAAAAGAACTGTATGCGGAAGTCGATGCATAATCTCCCCGCCGCACGTGCACAGCCACACTATTCTCAGATTGAATCTTTGTCTTTAAAATGGCATTCCGTTCATCAAGGAGTTCTTTGGGCGTAAACTGCTTTTGGATCAACTGTGCAACCGATGTAAAATATTTTTCACTTTGCCAGTACCCCGACAGATAGAATTCCCTAGGGAGAGAAAAGAAATCCTCATAGAAATGATAATGTGGCTGAACGAAAACTTTAGGGCATCGGAAATAGTTATCTCTCTTATTCAGGTAACGTATAATGGGATTGCTTCCTGTAAACCGATGAACTTCCTCCCGCGTCGCTTCCCGGGCCTCAATATTAAATTTTGAAAGTTCATACTTGCGGTAGGGATGTTTGATATAGGTGTATAGATCGAGTAAAAGCTCGATCCTGTGGTGTTCGGCCAGGGCTTTGCCGGCTGCATATTGAAAGAGCTGATTGCCCAGGCCACCCCGGAGGCGAACTATAATCATCTGAAAGTGATATTCATTATACTTGCGGTCAAAATTAACGGGATGGGCCTGAAACAAAAAATAAAGAATTTACCGGCAATTTATAATACACTCCTGTTCGTCCTGAACCGTATCCATTATTTTGACTGGAATTTCCACCGAAGGTTTCCTGCCTACCGGCTTACACCTTACTGGCAAGAACGCATTGAAGTGGTAAAGGCGAGTCCTGACAACCAAAAGCTGACTTATATCGAAAATGCCGGACAAGTATTTAAAGACCATCAACTTTTGCACAACGGGCTTAAAATTACCCTTGGCAGCTACTACGATTACGGCAACACGCACTTACTCATTGAAAACAAAGGAGTCCATGAGCCGCAGGAAGAATACGCTTTCGCGGAGATTCTTCCCTTCATTAGATCAGGCGGCACGATGATGGAACTGGGAAGCTATTGGGCATTCTACTCCATGTGGTTTGCAAAAAAGATTCAAGATGCGCGATGCACCATGATTGAGCCCGACCCGCACAAGATGAATTTCGGAAAGCTCAATTTTAAATTAAATCACCTTTCGGGAACTTTCGATTTGGGTTTCATCAGCGATCAACATCAACTCATCCATTCCATTCCATTTTACTCGGTGGATTATCTGATGAAGAAACATAACATCCCCAATTTAAATATTCTGCACAGTGACATTCAGGGGTTTGAGTTGAAAATGCTGGAGGGCTGCAAGGAGGCATTGGAGAACGAAACAATTGATTACTTTTTTATTTCAACGCATAGCAATGAACTACACCAGGAGTGCATTAATAAATTAGTCTCTCATCAATATCAAATTGTGTGTGATGCTAATTTGAATGAAAGCTATTCGATGGATGGACTTATCGTAGCGAAGCGAAAAGATGCTGCGGGGCCGGAGAGGATTGAAATTTCGAAGAGAAAGTAATTTTTGCCACAGATTCACAGATGAATGCAGGATAGTTTATCTGAAATCGTCAGCCTGTCCGAAGGACTCCGGACTCCTTCGGAGAGCAGAGTCGAAGGCAACTCAACTTCAACTATTATCCTCCGAAACCGCGGCCTATACTTCGACTCCCCACTTACCCTTAGGCAGCTTCGGCAGGCGGGCGTTCATCATGACCGCTACCGTGCAGCCAAAGGCTAAAAGCCAAGAGCCAACACCCCTCACACCAAATCCTTCCTCACCGCCAGATAATTTGCTGACTGAAACACTTCCAACTTCTCGGAGTAAGCATCGATAGGCCTGAGTCCGTTAGAAAGGATGCGGTGTAACTTGAAATCATCTTTAAAGAAATTGTAGTAATCCCTGAAAAAAGTACGGGAGTCAATGTTGCAACCACCAAACTCAAACTGTACTATCTTTATTTTACGATCTTCAAACAACTTCCTGCCTCCTTTGAGTACCGCCAACTCATGCCCTTCTACATCCATTTTCAAAAAGTCAATACAGTCAATATAGTTCTGACGGCAAAATAGGTCGAGGGTAGTAAGTTCGATGGTTTCATGTTCAGAAAAATTTATCTGCCGATGCGACAAGTCACGGGGATAGACCGATGCCAGACCAGAGCCTTCACGATCATAGAAGAGCTCAACGGAGCCGGGCTGTTCACCGAATCCCACATTGAACAAGTGAACGAAGGGAGACTCTTGCACGGCATCCTGAAGCATTTCGAATGTTTTTTTGGATGGTTCGAATGCGTAAACCTGATAGGACATTCCTCCCCAGGCCTCCAGAATATGTTTGGTAAACTCTCCCTGGTTGGCACCCACATCAAATAAGATGGAGGAGGCTGTGCCGACCATGGCCCCCACTTTCTCCAATAGTTTGGATTCGCCATTGTTTGCATAATCGCTGGCACGGCCGTAGTTCATACCCTTCGTTGAAAGCGATTGAAGCGTTTCAAACAGAAATTGAAAATTTTTATTACCCCAAAATTGATCCAGCAAGGCCACGGTATGACGTTAAGTTTTACAAATAAAGTATTTTGCGGCCAGATAATCTGCAAGTCAGCCCATGGGCGTCATTGTCCGTCAAAGCATCATCACCACCATCATCTCCTACATCGGTGTCATCATTGGCTATATAAACCTGCTTTATCTCTACCCCCGCTTCCTTTCACCCGAACAAGTAGGCGTCATGCGCACCGTCCAGGATTCTGCCATTCTCATGGCCCAGTTCGCTCAATTCGGGCTTGCTCAGAGCATCATCCGCTACTTTCCCAAGTTCGCCGGGCAGGTTAAAGAGGGGAAAAACTTCATTAATATTATTCTGCTGGCCAGCCTTGTCGCCTTCGGATTCTTCCTGATCATATTCTTCTTTTTCGAGAAACCCATCCTGGCCTACTTTCAGGACAACGCACAGGATTTCGTCCATTATATCGGTCTTGCACTGTGGATGACTTTCATTACGGTAATCACCACCCTGCTGGAAGTATATTCAAGATCCTTGTTGAAAAATATCCTTCCAAATCTTTTGAAAGAAATTGTTGCGAGGACCCTGCTGGCGATCATAGTTCTCTTTTACTTCAAAGGAATGCTTTCTTTTCCGCAAGTGATGATTAGCTCCATATTAGTTTACGTCTTCTGTCTGCTCATTTTGTTAGGATCGCTGGTGACGCAAGGGCATCTTCAGTTAAAAATAAATTTAGTATTAGAGCCTTCGCTCCGCAAGGAACTCATCCGCTTTAGTTTATTAAGTTTTGCCGGTACTGCCGGGTTGATCATCATTGGTAAAGTGGACAGCCTCATGGTGGCAGGTCTGCTGGGGTTGGCGCCGGTGGCAGTGTACACTACCTCCTTTTACATGGCCACGGTGATTGAAGTACCCAAGCGGGCCATGACCCAGGTAGCAACACCGCTTATCTCCCGTGGATTTGAAAAAAATGATCGTGCGGATATTCAAAACATTTATTCGAAGACTGCCTTAAATCAATTCATCCTGGGGAGCCTGCTATTTATTGGCATTGCCTCCAACCTGGATTCAATCTTTTTACTGATGCCCAAAGGTGAAATATACCAGGCTGGTAAATGGGTAGTGATCATTGTAGGTGCTGGAAAATTAGTGGATATGCTCTTCGGACCCAGCAGCGAAATCATTGTGTATTCAAAATACTATAGTTTCAACATCGTACTCATTCTGATTCTTGCCGGCGTAGTCATAACCGCCAACAACCTTTTGATTCCCGCCTACGGCATAGAAGGTGCTGCCGTTGGCGCTGCCCTGGCGCTGGTAATATTCAATACAATAAAATTCATTTTCGTTTGGGTGAAGCTGGAATTGCAACCCTTCTCTCCTGCCTTTCTAAAAGTAGCGTTGATTGGTGGCGTCGCATGGACGATACACCTGCTGATTCCCAGAATCGATTTTGTAATAGTCGATATGTTTTTCCGGTCCGTGATTATTACGGTTGCATTTGGCTCTCTTATTCTTTGGACGAAGGTTTCGCCGGAATCAAATACATTGTTTATTAAAGGACTTGAAGTGTTGGGAATTAAATGGAAGCAATAAAATGCATTTTTCCGCAGAGGCCGCGGAGAAACACTGAGCAATTCTTTGCGTAACTCGCATTCTTCGATTTTTTTTCCATAATCATAAGTGTTTAAGTTTATGACTTGAAATTACTTAACCAGAAATTTGTTGTCAAGACGACAAGACGCAGGAAACTACCGGAGGTTTTGTTGTCTGATGGTATACTTTGACTCACCAGAACGGTAGCAACTTCTCTTGTTCCATACAAAAGCCTGTGTTGAAGTCTTGTTCGCTTTACCCCGGATGGTATGTCATCGGTAATCAGATCGTCCTTGACACTCTTAACAGCCGTAAACGTAACCACCTGCTTTCACCAACATTTCTTTAACATTACGAGGCGTCAGTCGCGAATTCACTCTATTCAACTCTTCAACACTCATCTTCAGGAATCTATGTTCCCATTTTTCCCTTATCGTTCACCACCAAAAGTGTTTCCCCTCTCAGCAGCATAAGGTGATTTGCAAACTCCTTCTGACAGGCGTCTGCGGAAGGCCTCTCCTCTTTCTTTAAATTCTTCATTGGCCAGTTCGGTTCGCTCGACTTCCACATGAGGGCAATTCATTAAAAGAGTCTTCCATCTTTTGTACAGCATCATCGTCCTTACAACTGGACTTTGTTCAAGACACACACGTT
>JAYWDP010000309.1:0-4827 GCA_043779775.1 Cyclobacteriaceae bacterium | reverse complement strand
CTACTCATCATGTCCCTTGCCGGAGGAGCGATTTTACCTCTGCTGTATGGCAAGCTCTCTGAAGTATTTAACTCCCAACAAGCTTATTGGATCATGGTGCCGTGCTATCTGTACATTCTCTATTTTTCGATGAAAGGGTATAGGGTAGGGAAATCGAACGTAATAGTTTGAGGGGGGCTTCGACTCCGCTGCCAATGACAGTTTTTCGAGATCCGTGAAAATCCAATATTAATTATTAAGATCCTGTCATCAACAACAGGTATTCCGCTTAAGCGGAATGGTAATCTCGGTCTGACATCCTTCGGAGGAGATTGATTGATACGGTCACCCTGTCCGATGGACTCCGGACTCCTTCGGAGAGCGGAGTCCCTGCCTCGCCGGCAGGCAGGGAAGGGCGACACCCATGCAATCTCAATACTTAACTTCTCCTAATTTCAAGAATCCTCACAGAATATATCTACCCTCATGATAAATCATTCAATAATTCATTTATATCCTCATAAAGAAATTTCTCACGATCCTCATAACTACCATTGACCAACTTGTAAGGGATTTTTCTATCATCTAATTCCTTCTTAAAAACATTTAACATCTCCTCCCTTCTCTCTCCCAAATCCCGGATCTCATCCGCCACCCAGGGCACATCGATGTCAAAGAGATAATAACGATCATAGACTACCAGCTTTTCCAATTCAAATAATAAGGAAGGAACAACCTTCAAATAGTGCCGACAATAGATTTGGGTTGTGATTACATCCGTATCACAGAATAAAATTTTGTTCGCCATTTTTAATTTCTCCTGAACCCTTTCTGTCTGGGCATACCCAATTTGGATAATATCGTTTACTGTAAAATCATTGGTAGTAACCACCTCTCGTGAAACTTCTGGAACAAATTCTGTGTGATAGATTTCAGCGAGATGCTTCGCCATCGTCGACTTGCCGGTACTTTCGGGGCCGTACAGACAAATCTTTTTAACAAAATAACTCCGGGCAGAGGGTGCGATATAATCCCAATAACGAAATGGGTGCTGCCGAATCAGCGTACCTGAAACTGGAAATTTATTGCGGTCCAAATCAAAATTCACATAAGGAATACCGAGATGGTCTGCCAGTGAATTCCCATAGGTCTCAGAACTGAAGATAATATCAATCTTTGGAAATCTTTTCTTCAAAAATGCCGACCAGCGTGGAATTCGCTTTTCCCAAGACAAAGTTTCATCATCGAAGTCATCCAGGGAGATTGCTGGCTTAACGGCGAAAAGATTTTTAAATTCTTCCTGGATCCATTCTAAGCGAAGCGTTCCAGGAATCGGGTCCTCCGGCCTGTAGGTCATGGAAATAATTACTTCATCGCATTGTGACGCTGCATATTGTATGAGTGCCCTGTGGCCTTGATGCAGGGGCATAAACTTGCCTAAGACCAATCCCCGTTTCACAGGGAATAGCTTTTAAATTCCTTCCGCCAAAGCAAGAATCCAAATGCTGCAATCAGGCAAAAGGCAAAATATTCCACACCGATAAATAATATCCCCTTGGAAAAATAAAGGAAAGTGGCAACAATATCGGCGATAAGCCACGCCAGCCAGCATTCTACTTTCTTTTGTACCATCAGGTAAGTGGCGCCAATACTGACCACCATTACAAAGGAGTCCAGGTAAGGAAACGCACTGGGCTTGTTGAACAGCCTGGGAAATAATTCATGCAGGTTGCTGGCAAAAAACCCCGATAGGTAAGTAATAAAAATCGTGATTAAAGAAAAAATTAGCAGCATGCGAACCGGCATCCAGCTTACCCGTAGTTCATTCTTGCGGTCTTCTTCTCCTTTTTCCGGATGGGTCCAACGCCACCATCCAATCAGGTTGGTAATGAAAAAGAAAACCTGGAGAAACATGTCAGGATAAAGCTGTACCTGATACACTAAAAAAAAGAACAAGGTCACGTTGACAACACCGATGGGCCAACTCCAAATATTAGCTCGCGCAGAAAGCCACACGGCAACAAAGCCCGTCACGGTCGCAAAAAATTCCAGGTAGCTAATGGGATAACCCAGGACAGTAAAAAAAATTCGATTGATGTCGAAGAAACTCATCAGTCAGGATTTTAGAGTTTGATACAGACATTCTTCGATTCGGTGAAAAAGCGTATCGCCTCCCAACCCCCCTCTCTACCTACGCCCGACTGTTTCATGCCGCCAAAGGGCGTACGCAAATCACGGAAAAGCCAGCAATTGACCCAAACAATACCACTTTTTACCTGGGCCGCCACCCGGTGAGCTTTCTTTAAGTTTTCAGTCCAAAGGGTTGCCGAAAGGCCATAGGGGGTACTGTTGGCATATTCAATAACCTCTTCTTCTTTGTCGAATGGCATAATGGTCACGACAGGACCAAAGATTTCTTCCTGGTTGGTTCTGCACAAATGATTTAATCCCGTGATTACAGCAGGAGAAACAAAATATCCATTGACACAGCGACCTTCAACGCTGACACGGGTTCCTCCTGTAAGTATTTTTCCACCCTCCTCTTTCGCCAGCGACAGATAGCCCAATACCTTATTCATATGTCCTTCCGAAACAAGCGGTCCGATACTGGTCTGTTCATGGAGCGGATCGCCAATCGTCAATGCCTGGGTCTTCTCAACAAATGCTTTTACAAACCGATCATATAAACTCCGTTCAACAAAAATCCGGGAACTGCACAAGCATATTTCTCCTTGATTGGTGAAAGATGATTGTATTGATGTCGTCAGCGCCAACTCAAAATCACAGTTAGCGAAAATGATATTAGGATTTTTTCCTCCTAGTTCAAGAGAAAGTTTTTTCAGCATGGGCGCTGCGATCGAGGCAATCTTTTTTCCAGTCACCGTCCCACCTGTAAATGAGATAGCCGCAACATCAGGGTGTTCAATAATTGCCTGCCCAGCCTTGGGACCTAAGCCATGGACCACATTTAAAACTCCCTTGGGCAACCCTGCTTCCTGACAAAGTTGAGCAAACAAAAAAGCAGTCATGGGTGTGAGCTCAGAAGGTTTTGCCACTACTGTGCAGCCAGCAGCCAGTGCGGGAGCAATTTTCCACGTAAACAAATACAAGGGCAGGTTCCACGGAGAGATGCAGCCTGCCACCCCTATGGGGGCCCTGACTGTATAGTTAATAGCTTGTACGTCGGTGATATGCGCTTCGCTGGCAAAGTGAATACTTGCCGTTGCATAGAATCTTAGATTGGCAGAAGCGCGCGGAATGTCTAACGACCGCGCCAGCTTCAAAGGCTTGCCATTGTCAACACTTTCTGCCATCGCCAGTCTTTCCATATCGCGGTCCATGAGATCGGCAATTTTTAATAAAATAGCAGACCGCTTTTCAACTTCCATGCTGGACCATCCGGCAAAAGCTGCCTTCGCGGCGGCTACGGCCTGTGCAACGTCTCGTTCATCAGAATCAGCAATAAGACTGTACGTCTTCCCTTCGGCAGGATTTACATTATCAATAAAATTTCCTGAGGCCGGCTCCGAAAACGCACCATTGATATAATTTAAAATTTTTTGCATGTCTTTATAAACTCCCCGTTCTGCCGCCATCAACCGGCACGTTGATGCCATTGATATACCCGGCTGCCGGCGTCGCCAAAAAAGCCACAGCGGCCGCCACTTCACCCGGAGTGGAAATTCTTCCCGCTGGTATTTCTGAAATCATATCCTGAATAACCTCCTCGTTGGTCTTTTTTTGTTTTCCCGCCCGGTCCTGAATGATCGCTTCCAGGCGACCGGTCATAGAAGCGCCGGGCAAAACATTATTCACGGTTATTCCAAATGGTCCCAGTTCAACTGAAAGTGTCTTCGACCAATTCGCTACCGCGCCACGGATCGTATTGGAAACTCCCAGTCCCCGGATGGGCATCTTTACCGACGTAGAAATAACATTGATAATGCGGCCGTATCCTTCTTTCTTCATGCCTGGCGCCAATGCCTGCACGAGGATTTGATTACATAGAAGATGGCTGGAAAAGGCTTTTGTGAATTCCTCCAACGTGGCAGACAGTGCAGGACCTCCCGGAGGGCCACCCGTGTTGTTGACCAGAATGTGTACCAAATTTTCTACTGCGTATTTCTCAATGATTGATTTCAAATTTTCTGGAAAATTAAAATCAGCCACAAGATGATCATGTTGCTGTCCGGGCTTCGTTAAAAGTTCCCTGATGGTATTCTTAAGTTTTATTTCATCCCTGGCGATTAGTGTGACGGAGGCTCCCAAAGCTGCCAGTTCGATGGCCGAGGCTTTCCCAATTCCCTGTGTACTTCCGCATACCAGTGCTCTTTTTCCGGTGAGATCAAGGTTCATAAACGCTTTTGTCAGTTAAATATAACAGTGCAAGTTTGCTAAATTAGCACATTGGTTTGTTAACCAATAAACGCAAAACAATATGTCCATCCGCAGGCCTTTCAATCTTCCCCAATGGCTCAAAGAAAACCGCCATTTGCTTAAACCCCCTGTCGGGAACAAAAATCTGTATGCCGATGCCGGTGACTTCATTGTGATGGTAGTGGCAGGGCCCAATGCCCGCAAAGACTATCATTACAATGAAACGGAGGAGCTGTATTATCAGCTGGAGGGCAACATTACAGTAAAAATACAGGAAGACGGGAAAGTGGTAGACATTCCGTTAAACGAAGGAGATATGTTCCTCCTTCCAGCCCGGGTCCCCCACTCTCCCATCCGTACACCTAACTCCCTGGGCCTGGTGATTGAAGCCAAGCGCAAGGAATCGGAAGATGATGGTCTTCTATGGTTTTGTGAAAAGTGTAATCACAAATTGCATGAATACAAATTTCA
>JAYWDP010000308.1:0-4828 GCA_043779775.1 Cyclobacteriaceae bacterium | reverse complement strand
ATCAACGAAACGGTATTCGTCTCTCTCGTCATCATGGCACTCGTTACCAGTATGACCAGCGGACCGCTGATGAAATGGATGTTGAAGGCCCCTGAAATCAAATAAGAATCCAATGCACATTCGTCAGGCCCATCCCTCCGATGCCAGATCCATTTCTCAACTACTGGCTCAGCTCGGTTACCCGGAAATGAACGAGAAAATGGCAGAAGAAAAAATCAAAATCCATGCAACAGAAGGTTATCACCTTTTAGTCGCTGAGATAGAATTACAGGTAGTCGGTTTCATTGCGCTGCATTGGTTTGAACTCATGCATTGGCAGAGCAAAATGGGACGCATAATTGCCTTTTGTGTGGATGAAAATTTTCGCTCCCGGGGAGTTGGAAAGCAGCTACTGGATGCCAAGTGAAAAATTTCTGGAAGCGAGAGGATGCGAAAAATTTGAAGTAACCAGCAACGCCAGGAGAACCCGTACCCATGGATTTTATCTTAAAAACGGGTATGTCGAAGATTCCAGGCGGTTCGTAAAGTATCCTGGAAGGCCTTCCTTTCAATTTCCCTGAGATGAGGGAGCCTCGGCTTTAATAATCCGCACCCGTTCACCTACAACTTCCCGGTATTTACCGACGGACTACCGTTCCTTGCCTTTTATGCCTGGTCTAACATCAACATTCCCCGTTCTTTTGAATATAATTTTAAAACAAGTATGGAAACGTATAACAAAGATTTGAATCAGGAACCTCCCAAGCGTTTTGATGACCGCAGCGGAAGGATTGGCGGTGGCTTGATCCTGGTGGTCATTGGCGCTTTATTTCTTGCTCATCAGGCGGGCGTTGACTTCCCTCATTGGATACTGTCCCTGCCCATGTTCGCAGTAGCCATTGGACTTTTCGTTGGCGCAAGACGCTCATTTGTTCCCGGCGGATGGCTTATTCCCGTTGTCATTGGTGGGGTCTTCCTGTTGAATGATATATTCTATGACTTCGATCTTCGTCATTACCTGTGGCCTTCCATAATTATTGGCATCGGGTTGTTTATGATCTTCCGGCCCCGCCACAGAGGCAAAAAGTTCTGGGGATCCGGTACCGTATCGGCCGATGAATCATTCGATGCCGTGTCCATTTTCGGAGGAACAAAAAGAAACATC
Source organism: Cyclobacteriaceae bacterium (assembly GCA_043779775.1). GTDB lineage: Bacteria > Bacteroidota > Bacteroidia > Cytophagales > Cyclobacteriaceae > ELB16-189. The sequence goes on along the minus strand of JAYWDP010000308.1, from coordinate 3,684 downwards.
ATATCCAAAGATTTTAAAGGTGGCGAAATAACGACCGCATTTGGCGGAACTGAACTCAACTTCATGCAAGGAGATATTACTGGTACCGCACAAATTGATATCACCCAGATTTTCGGAGGCACCAAATTGATAGTTCCCTCAAACTGGAATATTAAATCCGAAGTGGTATGTGTCTTTGGAGGCATTGACGACAAACGTCCGATCATGAAAGATTTACAGGAATCCAATAAAACATTGGTCCTCAGGGGTGTTTGCATCTTTGGAGGAATTGATATCAGGAGTTATTAAATCTACAACAGCACCAAAAAAAATTAAATTATGAACTGGTATATTGCTAAAGTGATTTTTAAAATATCTAACGTATCCGGGCTTCCCAAGTCGCAATTCGATGAGCATCTCCGGCTGATTCAGGCCAACGGCTTTGAAGAGGCACTTTTGAAGGCCCGCATCCTGGGCATCACAGAAGAGGACCAATTCATTAACGACAAACAGCAGACTGTGAAATGGGAATTTGTCAATGTCTCTGACCTGCTTCCGATCAATGAATTAAAGGACGGTGCTGAGGTGTATTCACAAATTCATGAAACAGACGACAAGTCATATATTCACTATATACATCAAAAGGCGGCCTCTCTTCAACTGAACTATCAGCCCGTATTTTAATTCAGCGTGTCAAAGTCAGTTACCTACTCAAAAATAATCACCGTTTACCTTTTCTGGTGGGTGAACTGGATAGCGATACAAACTGCTGTGATTTTGGGTTTGGGCTTCGGTTGGGAAACCGCCCTCACCGATGCTGCAATCACGCAATTGATATTTGCACTCTCCGGATATACCATCAATACATCGATGCATTCCTATCAGCCCAGCATCAAAAACATGGTGTATCTGATCTGCTATAGCGTTGTACTCACCTTGCTTTCCATTTTCATTCAGCGCTGGCTGCTGCTCCAGGCCTTAGGCGGAATTTCAGGTTTTTCAAACTTCCTTGAAAACTCACTTACCCTTCGCGGTGCGTTTGGGTGGCTAATGAATTTATTGATTGCCACGCTCACCTGGTTTTGGGTGTATGTGGAAGACCGGAAGGAGGTGGAAAAGCGAAAAGAAGATGCCGCCCGGCTGGCCCGCGAAGCCGAACTCAGCAACCTTCGACTTCAATTGCAGCCTCACTTTCTATTCAACAGTCTCAATTCCATTAGCGCCCTGGTAAGTTCAAGGCCCGATGAGGCCCGGAAAATGATTCAGCAACTCTCTGATTTTTTGCGGGGCACTGTAAAAAAAGATGACACTTCCCTGGTGACCCTCGAAGAAGAACTGCAACACCTTCAATTGTATCTCGAAATAGAAAAAGTCCGGTTTGGTCACCGGCTCATAACTGACATTCAAAAAAGTGAAGAGAGCCTTGTGCTTAAACTTCCTTCCCTGTTGCTTCAGCCTATTGTGGAAAATGCTATTAAATTCGGGCTGTATGACACGGTGGGAGAAATTACTATTTCTATTTCTACGCGGAAGGAAAACAATTTATTGCTGATAGAAGTGAAAAATCCATTCGACCCCGCAACTGCCTCACCAAGGCAAGGTACCGGCTTCGGACTGTCATCCGTTCAACGGAGGCTTTATTTAATATATTTTCGCAACGATCTTCTTTCCACTTCACAAAGTGAAAATGTTTTCGTCACAACAATCAAAATTCCTCAAATTTCATGATCAAAGTAATTCTTATTGATGATGAGCCCCTGGCCCGTAGTCTTGTAAGGGAATATCTGCACACTTACCCTGATATAGATATTGTCAGTGAGTGCGGCGATGGATTTGAGGGCGTTAAAGCAATCGCACAGCATCAACCCGATCTTATTTTTCTTGACATTCAAATGCCCAAGATTAATGGTTTTGAAATGCTGGAGTTGGTGGAGAATCCTCCTGCAGTAATTTTTACAACCGCGTTTGATGAATACGCCATTCAGGCCTTCGAACAACATGCCGTGGATTATTTATTAAAACCCTTCAGCAAAGAACGATTTGATAGAGCCATTCAAAAATGGAAAGGGCAGCAATCAGTTCCTCAAAAAAATACTTCAATGCTCCTGGAAACAATCTCCCATCCCGAGGAACGCCAAAGGATTGTGGTGAAGAAGGGCAATAATATTGTCATCGTGCCAGTCCACACGGTGCATTACCTGGAAGCCTTTGATGATTATGTGAAAGTTCATACAAAAGAGGGATTTTATCTCAAGAAGAAAACCATGGCGCATTTTGAAAAGGCGCTGGATCCCAAACAATTTGTGCGTGTGCATCGCTCCTATTTGCTGAACCTGCAGGAACTCACACGCATTGAACCGCTGGAAAAAGAAAATCATATCGCCCTGTTGAAGAGTGGCGTGCGGGTGCCGTTGAGCCAAAGCGGGTATGGGAAACTGAGGGAAGTGCTGGGGATTTAGGGATGCAGAAATCGCAATACAAGACAGGAAAATCTCATTCGGAGAATGTCGGGCTGAGCGGAGTCGAAGCCTGGTTTTGTTGTTTTTATTTCAATGAATTATCCGTTATTCATTACGTCAGCAAATTAATTGGGTGTCTCCCTTCGACTCCGCTCAGGGTGACATTGCTTAAATATTCCCTCCTGGGTTAAGCACTAGTCTTCTTCTGAATAGTCAATTATTTTTGTCTGCAACTTTGCAGAAATTAAATTCAACTTCTTGATCAAGGTATCTTTATTATCCTCTGTCATCAGATGTATTTTGTCTTTCTCTGAAAATTTTAAATATCCATCATATACTTCTCTTCGGATGGTAGTGGTAGATGCCCTTGAATTCATCTTCTGACTAACCTTGCTTTTCTTGATAAAGATGTATTCAATACTTTGAAATTTTCCTTTCTCGCCGTTCTTCAATCCCATGATCCACAGGTAGTCATGAAATTCATGATTATTAAAATTTATTTTTAATCGATAGTGCGTTGTAAAAATTACCACGCTGGTCAAAAGAATGATCAGCCCAATGATCACACTTTTAAGCATCACAAACAGTCCGACAAAAATTAAAACTATTCCAAAGAAAATAATCAATCCTGAAAAATACCCAGAGGTTCTGAAATCAACCATAACTAAAATTTCATTCTGCAGATTCGCAATACATAATTGTGTAAGATTTGCATTATCCCAACTTAAACACCTTAACACTTCCCTAAGCTATCGCCTCTTTCAAAAACTCCACCAACGGCTTCATCGCCTTACTCGCCTCCACCAATTGTTTTAAGTACTTCTTATCCTTTACCTGAGTATTGGTAAAAGCGTGCGAGACGATAAACGTTTTATGCTTCAGCCAGTCAAGCCTCGGATGGTCCTTGGCATAGCCCTTGGGAACAGTTTTTAGTTTATCAAACTCGGAAAAACCAGTAAACCACTTTTTGAATTTCTTGTCCTTCAGGATTTTGTCCAGTTTGTCTCCGTTGTAGTCAATCTCTTGTCTTACTTTGGAGAGATTTTCCGGATTCGGCATGTAAATCCCTCCTGCAATGAAAGACCTGCCAGGCTCGATGTGGGCGTAATAGCCAGGCTCCTGAACAAGTTTTCCGTTTGGTGAAAAACCTGCACCCATGTTGATTTTATAGGGACTCTTGTCTTTACTGAACCGTACGTCGCGGTAAATCCGGAAAGGAAGTTTTTTTGGGTTGAGGCCTGCTAGT
>JAYWDP010000307.1:0-4837 GCA_043779775.1 Cyclobacteriaceae bacterium | reverse complement strand
GGATTGTTCTTTTCGATTGTACGATACCTGTTGAGTAACTTTCCATATCGGTTTCAGTCATCTCAGTTTGAAAGATCAGAGAAGTCAAGTTTGGGGTGCCTCCATTATTACTCAGATCAATAGTCAGGCTTGCCGGCTGATTAGAATACGTTACAGTGAAATGATGCAGGATTCCATCACCAGTAATCACTGTCAGATTGGTCTCTGGAAAGTTTTCTCTCCCAGCCTTCAATTGAAGTATGTTGCCAACTTCCTTTGCCTTTTGAGCAAGAATATCACGACTTCCCCGATCAACACTTTTAATGACTGCCGGGAAAATGATACTTGAAGTCTTGTTAAAAGTGATTTCCACCGGGTAGGTTTTTATAACTTCTTCCGGATGGTCCGATGGCTGGCTTACTGCTCTCATGATGACCATAAGAAGCAATACTGTGAGTTTGATGCGATTTGTTTTCATTGTTTTATGGTTTGTTTATGAATTACAACTAAGAGCGGGCATTGCCGTCCTTCAGCAATATTTTGTAACCTGCCTTGACTGTCACCTTGATTAACTTGACCTTCTTACTAAACAGTCCCTTTGCGGCCTGAATCCCTGCGCTCGCTGCCTGCGCACTTACGGATTGATCCATGCTCATGAATTGCATGCCCTGCATGGCTTGGTCGGACGATTGTTTTGCCGCGTCACGAGTAATAGCGCCTGGAACGTAAATACCCTCTAAGCCATCCAGGTCGTAAACTGTGAGTGAAACAGGGAATAGTGAATTGTCATCCCGTATGGAGTTTATTGCAATAGTCAGCCTCTCTCCATTTATTGCAGCGGTGCCGTAGATAAACTGGTCTTTTGAAATAAGCTTGCCATTGATATATACATCGTTCAATAAGCGCATCTTAACTGTTGACCCGACAACAAGCTCCTGGGTGTCGTGAATGACGGCCTCAATTGCATTTCCAGCTTGTTGCTCTTCAGCAAACTCATCCTCCATTCCGTAAAATGAATTCTGACGGGATTTAATAGAGAAAATCCTGTTAAGTAACGCTGAACTATCTGCGGCTATGGGATTTATTTCTTTCGTTTGATTTATCAGGGAAACATTATCCGGAATTCTGGAAGTCTCAACTGGAAATACCTGACCTTTCTTTTGCTGACTTTGCTCTCTAATTTTGTCGCGTACTCTGTCAGGGTGCTGTATGTCAAGTATCTTCTCCAACATACCTTCGATCTGTTGCATCTCAGGATCAGCCTGATTTCCACTGTTCATCATCTCCATCATTTTTTCTAACTGCTTTACATCAGAAGAGAATTGAGGGTCAGAGGTATTAGCGGAATTGCTTTCTTCTTTCTTTGGTTCAAAAGCGGTTTCCGGTGTCTTATTCAATTCACGATAAAGCTGATCAAGCTTTCCATTGACTTTCGCTTCATTGGGATCAACAACTTCCTCTTGTTTTCCGGGAAAGGAATTTCGAAGGCTACCCGAAGCGGTACTTGTATTTTTCTTTTTTTTAGGCTCCTGGTCCTCCTGAATCTGCCCTTCATTGAGAGAGGCAAGATTAAAATATGGATCGTTTTCCTGGGCTTCCTTGAATTTGAGAGAATCCCGCTCTGCTCGATCGTAGAGTGTGAGTTTGTTCCATTGCTCATCATTAAAATGGGCGTCGGGGAGTTCAAGGTTCAATCCCGTCCTTTCAATTGACATGGCTTGCACAGGTGAAGCCTGTCCCCCGCCGAGCGCCCAAAATATCATTGTGAGAAATGGCAGTACCAAAAGAGGTAAAACCATCGCAAACCTTCTCCTTTGAAGAAATTTTTGTGAATGTTTCATAGTGTTTTTGTTTTGTTAATGAATAATTTAATTGACCTACCTTTTTAATCCTTTCTTTTGTGTGGGGATAAAGTGCAGTTGTTTCTGATAGTCCTCAAGCTGTTGCCGTGTAATCGGCTCCCAGCCTTTTGATTTGTTCAATGAATCCTTTGAGAATTCAGGATCGCGGTTGATGAAGAGCTGACCTTCTGGATCAACTGCTACATAAAATGCTTCAAACTCTCCATCGACGTCACCTTTCATTTTGCCGAGTGGAGTTAATCTTTGTGTGCCAGGTTTGCTCATATAGATGTCGTTAGGTAATGTGATTTTGTTTACTTGTATCGTGGTATTGGTTTCACCATAGAGGGCCTGTAGAATTAAAATGACGCAAATGCATGCCATTGAAATTCCAAGTGCAATCAGGCTTGTTCTTTTTATCTTAGTTGAAAGGGCATTGAACATTTTATTGAAGTGGTTTACTTTTTCCTTGAGAAAGGACTTCCATATTTGAAACAGTCCTTCAATGGGAGATGAATTGGATTTATTAGTCTCAGTACTCATGGCATTATCGGTTTTCGGTTTTGATGTCTTTGTTTTCAAGGGTGTTCCATTTCTCAATCAAAAAGCCATGTGGGTTATTATCCGAGCGGGAAACATTTCTCAGGTAGCCTTCGGTGACCAAACTCCTTGTAACTATGGAGGATGTCCGAATCAGTTTTTGCTTTGAATAACAGCGGAAATAGAACGGGTATTCTCTTATGTCAATCCTTATGCTGTCCGTTACAATCTCCTGACTGATGTTGCCTGAAATGATATTGGAATAATATCTGCTTTCTTTCAGATTGTCATATTGCCGCTTAGCGGAAGCGTCAGCCAAATAGAGGGCCTTCGTTATGTGGGTCTCTATGACCCGGTCATCAGGGTCGAGGGTAAAAAAATAATGATGAAACATCTTAACATGATCCCGTGCCTCAACGGGAATATTGTCCTTTCTCTCTGCTGACCATGCTTCCAGCGCCTTTCCATTTGCCAGTATATAAATGCGCTCCTCTATATGAGTGATTATTTTAAAACTCTTATAAATCGTGTAGCTGCATATCAGTGCGCAAGCCAGGATCAGCACGAACGAGAAAAGCTTGATGTGCTTGAATGCCGTGTCAATATTTTTTAATTGCTGAAACATAGATCGATCATTCATTTACCTGAAAGTTTATCGTGCATATAGTCACTCGAACCAGTCCCATTCCCGGTTGCTCCGCTACCAGAGCCTTTAGCATAACCAGCATCAGTTGTTTGGGATGATTGACTCGATGAGGAACTGAACATGGCCCCTGCACCTGCTGTCGCAGTACTCACGGCAGCCCTTGAGCCACCCGTGAAAACATTGGATGCTTTATAAAGGAGTGCGTTTCCTCCTCCTGCATGAACAATGTAATTGGCTACGCTTGGGACGGTGAAATACCCTACAATACCCATCACCAGGAATATCAGGTAGGCAGTATCGTTTGCGCTGAAAAAAGTGTCACCATACTTTGCTACCTGCTGAATATCAATCCTCAGCATGTTTTCCTGAACCTTGGCGATAATGCTCCCGAAAATGTTGGCAACAGGCAACCAGAGAAAGACATTTATATATCTAGAAATCCAAACAGTGAGCGTGTGCTGAAGTCCATCGAAAACAGCAATCCCGAATATAAGCGGACCAAGAATTGACAGAACGATAAGATAAAAAGTCCTGATCGTGTTAATACAAAGGGAAGCTGCCTCATATAAGACATGAAGTATTTCTGACATCCACTGTTTGACTGAATTGCGAAAATTGTATGAGGCTTTGGCCATCGCGAATTTGATGTCATTGCCCAAACCATCAAGTGTCCCTTCTGGTGTCCCGTCAGGGTGAGTGTAGCGATACCATTTGTCCTTGTCCCCGCTGCCGTCTGCACCTGCAAACATTTGCCATGAGGGGGTCTTTTGGATGGCTTCCTCTTTTAATTGCATGAGGTAGGCGATTGCATTGTTTGAACCCGTTACCATTGCTGCCGTGCCTGTCACAGTAGGTTGGAGTACTCCGTTCATGAAAGCGAGTACGTATGGGAAGAGCATTATGCAAAGGCCAAGTGCAAAGGGTCTGAGCAACGGATAAAAATCTATTGGCTCTGCATTGGCAAGGTGTCGCCACACCCTCGAAGAAATATACCACAGCGCTGCAAAGCCGGCCAGCCCTCGTCCAACCCCGATAAGGTTACTGCACAAAGGCAGCATCTCGTAGTATAGCTGGTCCAAGACACTTTGCAGGCTGTGGATCTCTCCTGCGAAACTCTGAGCGGGCAAAACGCCAGGTAAAAAAGTCGCAGTGAGAAATATTATAGTAGTCTTTATGTATTTTCCTTTCATGGCTTTATGCGTTTAATTAACTCCGTACAAGTGTTGTATCGTTCTTACGTCGTTCATTGATCTTGCACGTTGGATGGCAAGCAACTGGGTGCTGCTGTTAAAGCTTCTTATGAAAACGAGCTTGCCTTCCATATCATAGAATATCCTGTCGATTGCCTTCATCCGTTCATCATCACTCATTCTTAGCTTGGTCGCTGTGATGATCATCACCAGATCATCGATATTTCTCACGCTTGCCTGAATCAAATAGTTATAAACGTTTGCCAGGTACTCTATTTCCTGTGGTTTGAAATTGGAGTCGTTCTTAAAGCGGTTGTAAGCGTTCTGGTATTCCTTGAGCAAAAGCTTCTGATAATCGATGATATAGGGTATCCTTTTATAGTTTCTGATTGAAGGGTTCACTGCCATCAATCCATCAAGGAATAATTGATGCAGCTTATAGTTCCCTTCCGAAATATTCTTTATTGTCGTGTAGCCTTTGTCAAGAATCTTGTACCCTACGTACATGTTGTCCAGGATTTTCTCCAATTCCTGTAGTTTCTCCCAATTCAAGAGAAGTTGTTGGACTTCAGTGGCTTGGGCCATTGCCACATTTTGGAAAGACTGAAGGTTGACCGCAATAAATATGGCTATCAGTACTC
>JAYWDP010000306.1:0-4865 GCA_043779775.1 Cyclobacteriaceae bacterium | reverse complement strand
GGGCAAAATGTCCGGTGCCAATGCCTCCATGCATCCATATCGCCAGTCTTGGTCTCAAGAACCGTTGGGTTGCGTTACAATGTGAACGATTTTGTTGGCAATTGCCTCAAAGGAGAGTTCTGCGCGGAATTGTTCCAGGACTTTGGCGCCAGCAACTTTTCTATCGACGTTTAAACTCTTTTCCATTACCTCTGCAAGGGCATTGTGATCTCCGCGAGGAAACAAGAAACCACAGGCTCCATTTCCTGTCATCATTTGAAAAGATGGAATATCAGAAATTATGGGTATGCATCCACACGACATGGCTTCGCAAACAGCCGTGCCACTTCCTTCATAGTGAGAGGTAGAGATTATAAAGTCAACACTGCTGTACCAATAGACCATCTGATCATGAGGTATTTTTCTCATCAGGTGAATCATTTTCTCCAAACTTGGAAAGTTTTTAAGCAGCGTTTTGATTTGATTCAACAATTCAGTGGACTGATAAATCATATACAGATCGGCCAATGGATGTTTTATCAAAAACTGTTGAAAGGCTTTTACTACCGTGATCGGATCCTTATTGCTTGTCAAGTCTCCTACCCATAAATAAACAGCCGATCCGGAAATCTTTGTTTGGGCTCTTGCCTGATCACGGTCAACCGGAGCAAATACCGATGACACTTCCATTACCTCATGGATTTTTGAAGCATGGTCAATAAGGCCCTGGCGCACCCACTCAAGTCCCAATTCCCTGGAGGAGAAAAAATAACCACACACTTGCCTGTCAGTTTTCCGCTGCAGGTATTTTTTAATTCCGATTAGAGGACGTTCGGCATGATGTTGGATAAATATACGTATGCTTCGATCCACACGCTGTTGCAGTAGCAATATCTGCCAGGGAAATAACAGGCCATGTACGATAATTACATCCGGCTTAAGCCCCAGAATATAAGAGTGGAAGGTAAATGGAAACCATCGTTGAAAAAGTGATAAAGGCTGAAAATGGTATTCTACCCCATTTCGAGTTATCACGCCCCTAAATTGAATGCTGTGAAAATTAATTACGGTGGCGGTCTTCGCCATGTGTTCCAGGATACCGGTAAAATAATTGATCCTTTTTAACCAACTTTCCGGATCTTCATATTCTTTGATTGAAACATAGGAGAGGTTAACTATACGCATTCGTGAAAATTATGAAGAAAGTCTTACTCTTCAATCCCCGGGTCAGCAAAACCGTACGCGTTATCCCCAATGCGATCCTTGCCATTGCCTCCTCCATTGAAGGATTGTTTGACTACGTAATCGTAGATGGCAACCGTGAGAAAGATCCATTCACTAAAATCATAGAATATCTTCAAACCGGTAAGTTTGGATACTTTGCTTCTACTGTCATGCCAGGACCTCAACTTAGGCAAGCCATTCCCTTTACAAAGAAAATAAGAGGGCAATTCCCGGATGTAAAAATTATCTGGGGTGGCTACTTCGCTTCCAACCATCATACTACAGTAATTAAATCAGGGTATGTCGATGTGGTGGTGAATGGGCCCGGTGATAAAGCATTTCCTGAATGCCTTCTTGCCATGGAAAATAAACAAGCCCTGGATACCATTGAGAATCTGGTATATCTGCAGGACGGATCAGTAATAAAAACACGGAAGGCCACCATCTACGATCAGGATGCTTTACCGGCCTTGCCCTATGACAATCTCCATCAATTTTATCCCATGGAAGGATATCTTCCTAAAACATTTTTAGGAAGCAAAACGCTCGCCTATCACTCGAGTATAGGTTGCCCGTTCACTTGTTCATTTTGCGGCGTCGTGCCGATATTTGAGGCGCGGTGGAAAGGGAAATCTGCAGAACTGATTTACCGCGATCTAAAGTTTCTGAAAGAAAAATTCGGCGCTGACTCAATTCAGTTCCACGACAATAACTTCTTCGTCTCTGAGAAAAGGGCAGTTGAGCTGGCCGGTCTTATTCGGCATGAGAAAATGAAATGGTGGGCCGAGGGCCGTGTTGATACTGTGGACAAATTCAAAGACGAATCATTGCAAGCTATCGCAGATGCAGGTTGCACGATGGTTTTTTTTGGTGCGGAAAGTGGGAATGACAACCTCCTCAAAAAAATGGATAAGGGGGGCACACAAACCGGGGAAAAGCTCAAGTCCTTTGCTGCACGCATCGGGCAATTTGGTATCGTCCCGGAATATTCATTTGTGCTGGGTTTACCGGCCCCTACCGAAGCCCAGGTCTGGCAGCAGATCTATGATGAAGTAAAATTTATCAAGGAAATCAAAGCCATTAATCCCTCTACAGAAATTATTATCTATATCTATACACCCGTGCCCACCGAAGGATCAGAACTGTATGAAGGGTCCGTGTCGCGCGGTTTTCAATTCCCCCAAACGCTGGAGGAGTGGTCGCAACCTCAATGGCTTGACTTTGACTTACATAGGAACTATCTGACCCCTTGGCTTAAGCCGGAAATGATCCGCTATATCCATGATTTTGAAACCGTGGTGCATGCACAATATCCAACGGTAAGTGATTATAAACTTACTTCGCTCCAGCGTGCCGCGATGAAGCTGGCTTCTAAGTTTCGATACAAAACCAATATCTTCAGTTACCCTCTCGAACTGAAAGCTTTGTTGAAATATTGGCTTCGCTATCGTCAGCCAGAAATTGAAGGGCTCTGATGAAATTTCCCTGGCAAAATAAGAAGCCGGTCCCTTTGCTCTCGCCCCGTGAGGGCTATGACCTGTGGGCTGCAAATTATAGCAGCGAGTCCAACCCCATAAAAAATTTATCCGATGAGGCGATTATCAAACTGCTCCCCGATGTAAAAAATAAATCAGTGCTGGATGCCGGATGCGGCACGGGTTATTTTTGTCAGTTGGCCTACGAAAGGGAAGCTGCGAAAATAACCGGCATTGATATTTCACCGAAGATGATTGAAATGGCTAAAAGAAATTGCCCTTCAGCCGAATTCAACTGTGCAGATATTTCTACCGAGCCAATCCAAAAGGAGGCTTTTGATGTTATCATTTTCGCGCTGGTATTGGGACACATCAAAGATATCCGGCCTGCCCTTGAGAATTTAGCATCCACCTTGAAATCAGGAGGTACTCTGTTAATTTCGGATTTCCATCCTTTCCTCACATTGCGCAACTCGAAACGCACCTTCAAAGATGCTTCGGGCAAATTATTTGAAGTACCGCATCATCTTCATCTTTTTCAGGACATCATTCAATGCTTACATCAACACAAGGTGATGCTTGAAATTCTGGAAGAACCCCTGTGGCAGGATGTGCCGGTCGTTTATGCCATGAAAGCAAAAAAAATGTAATGGACTTTTTATTGAAAGGCCTGAGGTGGGTGAAAGCTGAGAAGTACATCCGGGGTGATCTCCGCATCCGCAATGGCATTATCCATGAGCTCGGAGAAGGATTAGCAGTCGCAAAGCGCGAACAAACAATTCATTTCGAAAATCATTATCTCTATCCTGGCTTGATCAATGCGCATGACCATCTGGAGATGAATCTTTATCCCAGACTTGGTCATCCACCCTATCGAAATTATAAACAATGGGGTCAGGACATCTATAAACCCAAAGAGTCACCCATTCGCGAAATTGAAAAGGTAGATATTGATGACCGGCTGCTCTGGGGGGGGCTGAAAAATCTCATTTCAGGAGTCACTACGGTGGCACATCACAATCCCTGGAAAAGAATTCTGGCAAGTAAAGATTTTCCAGTCAGGGTGTTGAATAATCTCGGATGGTCTCATTCCCTGGCTTTTGGAAAAACCCTCCGCAAAGATTTTCTCAAAAAACCAGGAGCACCATATGTTATCCACGCCGCAGAAGGCGTTGACGCGCTGGCCTTTGAGGAGATCCGTCAACTTGACCACCTGGGAGTGTTGCAAGCTAATACCGTACTGATTCATGCCATTGCGTTAACTCAAACAGATATTGATCTGCTTACCGGGCGAAAGTGTTCAGTGGTTTGGTGCCCGGCTTCCAATAAATTTCTGTTTCAGAAAACAGCAGATATCCAGGCCTTAAAAAAAGTAGCCCCGGTGGCCCTGGGTTCTGACTCTACATTAACAGGGTCTGCCACGCTCCTGGATGAAATGCGTTACGCCCGTCATACCGGATTGACAACAGCTCAAGAGATATTTGAAATGGTCACGAATATCCCTTCCCGGGTATTCCAGTTACCTGCCTTAAATGTTTCCGAAGGGGCAATTGCTGATTTGATGATTGCGCCGGTACTTCATGAGGACTATTTTGAAAGTCTAATACAAACCGAATCATCACATATTGAGGCTGTCTTTATCAACGGGCAGCCTTATTACGGCGACGCAAGAATTTCGGACCTGCTAAAATTAAAATATACATTCAGGGTCAATGGCGTGATGAAAAAATCTAATATGGATGTGACATCCCTTATGAACAAATTGACAAAAAAGGTTGGAATTAAAATTCTGGAGCTAAATCCACTTTGGAATATGATGGATTCCTAACGGGTTCGCCAGGCAGGAATATGCAGAGAACAAACACAACGCTTACATATCGGGTCAGCATGAACATTCAGGTGTTTACGAAAGTTTATTGCTTTTTCAGAATTCACAATCTCTTCAAATCTGCCTTCATGGATATTTCCATAGGTCTTATGGAAGAAACAGGGCAGTACGTCTCCATTGGATTCGATCACGGCAGAAATCCAGGGCGCATTGCATTTTCTTATGGGAAACTCCGCTTCATTATGAAGGGCACGGTAGTACTGAACCATGTCCAGCAACTTTTCTCTGCTCTCGGCAATAAATTTTGCTTCAAACTCCTGCTTGAATTCGATGAAAGTCTTTTTCACAATGGCCTCCAA
>JAYWDP010000305.1:0-4919 GCA_043779775.1 Cyclobacteriaceae bacterium | reverse complement strand
CAAGAAGAGGCGCACTCAGTACACTCCCGGGGCTTCAATTGCAGCATAACAAAGTGACTTACTCAAGCCATTATCAAGAGAGAGTTCTGTCCCATGAGGACAAAATAATCTTTTCTCCTTTGCGTCTTTGCAGATACCCACAGACCAGGCCAGATATCCCACATGTCTAAACACCTCAGGAATATCCAGCGATTTGATGTGTAAGCATTGGAATCTGGTGACGAAGCCAGAAGACTACCGGTGGTCGTCGGCAAGGTTCTATGAAACTAGCATAGATGAATTTGAAATTTTAACCGATTACCGTGAAAGTTTTTAACTAAAGCCTGTATCCCTGGTCTGTGTCCCACCGGTCTGTGGGGACACAGACCGAGGAATCAGTACCCCATGTTCCTCAACTGTCACACCGCTTTCAGCTTCAAGTACGGCACCCTGCCTGTGCAAACACTCTTCGACGAAGCGCGCCGGTGTGGCGTGCCTAAGCTGGCACTGACGGAGATCAACAACGTATCCTCTTACATCGAGATGCTGCGGCTGTGTGCCGAAAACAAACCCGTCGATGGAAATCTCACAGCCTTTGGAAAGGAGGGCTACCGGCTGGACCTGGCGCTGGGCATCGAGTTCAGAAACGCACATGAACTCCTTTATATTGCCATCGCCAAAAACAATGATGGCTTCGAAGCAATCAACCGGTTCCTCTCCCTCCACAATCTTGAAAACAAGACCCTGCCCCCACGTCCGGAATTTGATAACGTATTCGTCATCTATCCTTTCGGAAAAATCACACCGGAGCTTCTTCGCGAAAATGAATTCATCGGCGTTCGCAAACATGAACTGAACCATTTTACCTTGTATACTCCGTACAAAGTCTTCAAAAATAAATTCGTCATCCTGCATCCCGTCACCTTTGGTGGCAAGGTTGATTTCAACGTGCACCGCCTGCTGCGAGCAATCGATAACAATACGCTGCTCAGCAAGCTCCCGGCACACCAGCAGGCCCATCCGGAAGAAGTGATGATGCCGGAGTATGATTTGGAGAAATCCTTCCGGCAATACCCCGAGATGATTGAAAACACAAAACACCTGCTAGACCATTGTTCTATCGATTTCAAACTGGGAGAAGACAAAAACAAAAAGTTCGCTACCGGCAGTGCCGAAAGCGACTGGGACTACCTCGTCACAAAATCCTGGGAAGGTTTTCAGGGGCGATATGATGTCGGTAACCCGGTATTGCGCGAGCGGCTTCAGCGTGAATTGAACATCATCAAGCTGAAAGGATTTTGTGCCTACTACCTCATCGCCTTCGACCTGATCACCTTTGCGAAAGAAAAGGGATTTGATTATGTGGGGCGCGGCAGCGGCGCCAACAGTGTGGTGGCTTTTTGCCTGGGCATCACCAACGTCGATCCCATCGAATTGGATTTGTATTTTGAAAGATTCCTGAATTCCGAACGCACCTCCCCTCCCGACTTCGACATTGACTTCTCCTGGGATAACCGCGACGCAGTCTACGATTACTTCTTTTCAAAATATGGCCGAGACCATGTCTGTCTCCTGGGCACGCATGTCACCTACCAAAAGCGATCCGTACTCCGTGAATTGGGGAAAGTATTCGGACTTCCCAAAGAAGAGATTGACACGATCGTCGACGAGCCGGAAATCCATAAAAACCGGGACCATATCACGGAACTGATTTTCAAATATGCGGAACACATCAAAGACCTGCCTGCCAATATCTCCATTCATGCCGGCGGTGTGCTGATCACCGACAAACCGATCTACGCTTACACCGCCACCGAGCTCCCACCGAAGGGTTATCCGGTCTCTCAATTTGAGATGCACAGTGCGGAAGACTTCGGCATCTACAAGTTTGATATCCTCAGTCAACGGGGACTGGGTCATCTGAAAGAAGCGGCGGCTCATGTAAAAAGAAACCGCAGCATCGAAGTAGACATCCACCGCTTTCATGATTTTAAAAAAGATGAAAAAATAAAAGATCTGTTGCGGAACAGTAAGGCCATGGGCTGTTTTTATGTCGAGTCGCCCGCCATGCGGATGCTGCTGGGCAAACTACGCTGCGAAGATTATCTCACCCTGGTGGCAGCGAGCTCCATCATCCGGCCGGGGGTGGCCCGTTCCGGGATGATGCGGGCTTACATTGAGCGCTTTCACGCCGTGCGCACGGGAGGAAAGTATGAATCGATTCATCCGGCCATGGACATACTCATGAAGGAGACCTACGGCGTCATGGTCTACCAGGAAGACGTGATCAAGGTAGCGCACCATTTTGCAGGACTCACCCTCACGGAGGCGGATGTGCTCCGAAGGGGAATGTCGGGCAAGTACCGCTCGCGGGAAGAATTCAAACGCGTGGAAGACCGCTTCTTTGAAAATTGCAAAGCACGGGGTTATGAACAGGCTGTCACCGACCGCGTATGGTTTGAGATCGAAAGTTTTTCCGGCTACTCCTTTGCCAAAGGACATTCCGCCAGCTATGCCGTGGAGAGCTACCAGAGTCTCTACCTCAAAGCTCATTATCCACTGGAATTTATGGTGGGGGTCATTAACAATTTCGGTGGATTTTACCGTACGGAATTTTACTTCCATGAAGCACGCATGAGCGGTGGCCGGATCGAAGCGCCCTGCGTGAACCACAGCGACCACCTCACTACCATTCACGGCGATCATATCCACATAGGCTTCATCCACCTGAAAAGTCTGGAGACAAAAGTAGCCAAACACATTGCCGAAGAGCGTGAAAAAAACGGAGGGTACAAAAGTCTTGACAACTTCATGCGGAGGACCCCCGGCATCGGCCTGGAGCAAATCCGCATTCTCATCCGTATCGGTGGCTTCCGCTTTACCGGGAAGACGAAACAAAAGTTGCTCTGGGAAGCCATGTTGTTTTTCAGCAACGCAAAAGCCAAGCCAACGACCACTGTTGATTTATTTAACACCGAGCCCACCGATTATCCATTGCCCACACTGCAACGCAACGAAATGGAGGATGCATTCGATGAGCTGGAGCTTATCGGATTCCCGCTGTGTGATCCGTTCAAACTTTTGCTAACAAAAGATTTCGGCGATGTCCGCGCCCGTGACCTCTCCAAAAAAATAAAGAAACAGGTCCGAATCGTGGGCTACGTGGTCACCACCAAGGACACCCGCACCTTGAAAGGCGAGTCCATGCACTTCGGCACCTTCTATGATGCCCAGGGAGAAGTCTTTGATACGGTGCACTTCCCGGATGTAGCCAAAAGCTTTCCTTTCCGCGGACGAGGCTTCTATGAGATGACGGGAAAAGTGGTGGAAGACTTCGGTGTGTATATGATTGAGGTTTCGCGGATGAGCAAACTATCCATGATTCACAAGCGGCCAGAAACCGCCTTGCAGGAGGCTACTTCGCATGGTTAGCAAAGTGGACGCACTCTTACGTCAACCCCTTAAACTTTTGACAAACCCCTCAATGTCACTTTTAAGAGCCTTCGACTCTTTTATCATAGTAATAAAAGCACTTCCAATAATAGCACCAGCCCCATACCGGCAAGCCATCTTAAACGTATCGTGATTAGAAATACCAAAGCCGATCAGAAAAGGATTTTTGATCTGAAGGGTCTGAAGCTTCTTAAAATAAGAAATCTGCTCCTCTGAAAAACCTTCTCTCGCCCCCGTTGTACTGGATGCCGCCACCGCATAAATAAATCCGTCAGCGGTGTTATCGATTTTGCGAATCCGTTCTTCTGACGTCGTTGGAGAAATCAGGAATGTCATCTTCAATAAATGGGCATTTATCGATTTCTTGTAATGATCTAGATACTCATCCAGCGGCAAATCAGGAATAATAAGTCCATCCACCCCTGCTGCCGATGCATCCTTGCAGAATTTATCAAAACCATATTGCATGACCGGGTTGATATACCCCATTAAAATAACCGGCAAGGTTGTAGTCTTTCGTATTTTCCCAACTTGCTCCAGCAATTTCTTCAATGTCATTCCATTTTCCAGAGCGATCTTGTTGCTTTCCTGAATCACAGGTCCGTCGGCAACAGGATCAGAAAACGGGATCCCTATTTCAATCAAATCCACCCCGGCTTGTTCCAGATGCTGTGCGATAGAAATCGTATCCTCCAATTTCGGAAATCCGGCGGTAAAGAAAACGGATAGAATATTATTTTTCTTTTTATCAAATAATTCAGCGATTCGGTTTTCCATTCATCAATTATTTATTCAAAGTAACATTAAGAATTTTGCCACTAAGACACAAAGTTTCACAAGGACTATCACAATCAACGAATTACCGAATCACCGAATTATTTATGCTACCTCGAATAATCTTTCTCCCCTGCCGTAACAGCAATATCCAAGACGTTCTGTTTAGGTGGCAACGGACAAGTTGCAAATTCCGTAAATGCACAAGGAGGATTATAGGCTTTATTAAAATCAACGAGGGTGTTTCCATTCTCATCCGGATGTTTTACATATAGATAACGGCCGGCACCATAAGTCTCTTTTGCGTTCGTAACGTCTCCGAAGATCATAAAATATTCATCTCCACCTTCATCCAGCACATCCAGCCGATACTCCTTGCCTTTGAGGGCAAATACCAAAGTTCCCGGTGAAAGTTGAGGCGTAGTTTGTCCGAGTACATTGGTAATCATAATCGTACGTGAGGAATCTGCTTTCTCAAACTTAGCCTCCGCCCTCCAGGCACCATCCACAGGATATCGTTCAATTCCTTTAAATCCTTCGATGGCAGGATTTTTGAAATCCCGCAGACGGACACCATACTTCGTATCGCGTTTGATAATCAACCATTGCAGCGATCCATAGTCGAGCACCAATGCTTTGGCTGAATCTGGGTGATAGATAATCTGGGTTTTCACGGGTTTTCCCTGGCAGGTGATGCCTGCATCGGATGTCTC
>JAYWDP010000304.1:0-4952 GCA_043779775.1 Cyclobacteriaceae bacterium | reverse complement strand
GGCTCGTTATGACTGATGCTATTAATTTTAAGAACGTATGTTCCCTTGGCATCCTTGGCTTCATCTTCCGTTACGTTGATGGCTTGTGAGATGGTGAGGGGATCGCTGGAAATTTTTTGGATATCAAAAGAGATCTCGTCTTCTTTTTTTAACCCGATGAATTTATTGTGCTCACCCTTAGCGATTTTATTGATGGGCAGATACGATGATTTTTTAGTTCCGTCTGCCAGCGTGACTTCACCAAAGATATTATCATCTTCTCCACTCACTTCAGGATAGGTGATGTTCCCAAATCGTTTTTTAATATCAACGAGGGTCTCCTCCATTACTTTTTGATCAACTTCAATGAGGTAGGATTTCAATTTTACTTTGGAAGAAATATCTACGCTGAAGTCTTCAACCAGTCCGATCTGAAATTCAAATTCAAAATCTTTTTGTGTCTCCCAGTCTATTAGCCTGGCTTTTTCCTGGTTGGGAAGAGGGTCACCCAAAACTTTTAGTTTTTGCTCCTTGATGTAATCCGATACAGAATGGGATAGGAGCTGGTTGACTTCTTCTACCAGGATCGATTTTCCAAACATCTTTCTCACCACCCCCGTGGGTACTTTGCCCTGACGGAATCCCTTTATATTCATCTTGCGTGAATACTCTTTTACTTTTTCTTCTACCTTCGGTTGGTAATCGCTTTCTTGTAAAGTGATCTTGATGAGTCCGTCGGTGGGTGAGGGTTTGTCTAGTGTGATGTTCATATTTCGTTGTTCTTTGTTCGTTGTTGGTTGTTCGAAGGCTACGACCAACGAATAACCAACAACGAACAACCATTTCTTATGTGCGGATGAAGGGACTCGAACCCCCACGCCTTACGGCACCAGATCCTAAGTCTGGCGCGGCTGCCAATTACGCCACATCCGCATTTTCCCGGGAAGGGCTTCCTGGCATCAGAAATCTTCTGCCCAGCTACGCCTTATCCGCTTTTTTGACTTAAATTAAAGGGTTTGGCTGAACCTTCAGCGAAATCCTTTAATGAATGGTCAAAAAGGGAGTGCAAATTTAGAGATTATTCGTTAGCATAGAAGTTCAAAAAGAAAAACTGCTTGGTAACTGCTGTCATTGATTCTACCGAAGAGAAAAGGGAACTGATTAGTCGGTACCGCAGGCTTTTGCGGAAAGCCAAGCCAATTCTAAAATCGGATGATGCTAAACTTATCAAACGGGCCTTTACCCTGGCGCTTGACGCCCACAAGGACATGCGCCGAAAATCGGGTGAACTTTTTATTTTCCATCCGCTGAGTGTTGCAGAAATCTGTATAGAGGAAATCGGGCTGGGCACTACATCCATTATCGCCGCACTCATTCATGATGTCGTGGAGGATACCGACATAGAGCTGGCAGACATCGAGCGGATGTTTGGCAAGAAGATCGGTAAAATCGTTGATGGTCTTACCAAAATCCGGGGCGTATTTGAATATGGAACGTCCGCCCAGGCGGAAAACTTCCGGAAGATGCTCTTCACCCTGTCGGAAGATGTGCGGGTGATTCTGATCAAACTGGCCGACCGCCTGCACAACATGCGCACGCTAGAGAGTATGCCGCGGAATAAACAATTAAAAATTGCTTCCGAGACCATTTATCTCTACGCGCCCCTTGCGCATCGGCTTGGGCTGAACACGATCAAAACAGAATTGGAGGATTTGTATCTCCGGTTTACAGACCAGGATGTTTACAGGGAGATTGCCAACAAAATTGATGAAACCCGCGCCTCGCGAAACAAGTTCATCAAGCAGTTTGTGGCACCCCTCAAGGAAGAAATGGATCGCTTAAAAGTGGAATATGAAATCAAGAGTCGTCCCAAGTCCATCTTTTCCATTTACAATAAAATGCGGAAGCAAAATATTCCTTTTGAGGAGGTGTACGATCTTTTTGCCATCCGCATTATCATTGATACACCGCTGGAGCATGAAAAATCGTATTGTTGGCAGGTCTATTCTATCGTAACAGATTACTACACACCCAACCCGGATCGACTGCGCGACTGGATCAGTACGCCCAAGACCAATGGATATGAATCACTTCACACCACCGTTATGGCAAAAAACGGACAATGGGTGGAAGTGCAGATCCGAACCAAGCGAATGGATGAAATCGCCGAGAAAGGATATGCGGCCCATTGGAAATATAAGGACAGCGCAAGCAGTCATGAATCGAATCTGGAAAAGTGGCTGGTGCGTGTTCGCGAATTGTTGGAGCATCAGGACCTTAGCGCCCTGGAGTTTGTCGATGATTTCAGGGGCAATCTTTTTACAGAAGAAGTATTTGTATTCACACCCAAGGGCGAGTTGAAAACGCTGCCCGTCGGAGCCACGGCCCTAGACTTTGCATTTGAAATTCATACGGATATCGGAGCCAAGTGTATTGGAGCGAAAGTAAACCAAAAACTTGTTCCGATTAACCATAAATTAAAGAATGGAGATCAGATAGAAATACTTACTTCTTCAAAGCAAAAGCCTAACGAAGACTGGCTTCGCATAGTTGTTACGCAAAAAGCCAAGTCCAAAATTAAAGACTTGTTGCGGGAGGATAAGCGGAATATTGCCGACGAGGGAAAAGAGATTTTGCAACGCAAACTCAAACAATTAAAAATAGAATCAACGAGTCTGATGTTTGATCAAATGAGGGCGTACTTTAATATGAATTCCCAGTTTGAATTGCACTATCAGGTTGGCAATGGGAAAATCGGACTTAATGAACTGAAGAAATTTAAGGAGTATAAACCGGAACCAATCCCAAAACATAAACCGGGTGAAGGTCTGGATTTGAAAGTCCCAAGCCACGAAGTTACTGCCAAGGGACAATATGATGACGTATTGCTGATCGGGGAGGATATGGATGTGGTGGAATATAAACTTGCGAAATGCTGTACGCCAATTCCGGGTGATGATGTATTTGGGTTTGTGACTGTCAGCGAAGGAATTAAGATTCACCGCACTAATTGTTCAAATGCTCCTGAGTTGCTTTCCAATCATGGCAATCGTGTTATTAAGGCCAAGTGGACTTCACAGCATGAGGTGGCATTTCTTACCGGACTGAAAGTGGTGGGGACGGATCGTGTGGGGCTGATCAATGATGTCTCAAAAATAATTTCGGAAGAACTGAAAGTGAATATGAGTTCGATTGCTTTCCGAACCGAACAGGGGATTTTTGAAGGAGAGATCATGCTCTATGTCAACGATACACGTCACCTGGATCTGCTGATCAGCAAACTGGAAAAGGTCGAGGGGGTGGTGAAAGTCGCCCGGTTCGATTCTGCTACTATAAAGGGCCACTAAAATAATGGTTAGAACCTTGCCTACTGTTTCCTTGCCTTCTGCCTACTTATACATTTAAATCCCATTTTTAACACAAGGGTGACAGATTACAGATTGCTGTAATTTTCTTTCACAGAATAAGAGGGCAAAAACTATATTTACAGTTGCTTATGCCTTTGAACCCCAAACTCTTCGAAGAAGTCAACAAAATTTTCACGTCATACCTGGAGAATAAGCAGCTTCGCAAGACTCCGGAACGCTATGCCATCCTGGAAGAAATTTATTCAATGGAAGAACATTTTGACGTTGAGTCCCTTTATGTGAAAATGAAGAACAAAAATTATCATGTAAGCCGGGCAACCGTTTACAATACATTGGATTTATTTACGGAATGTGATCTGGTGACCAGACATCAATTTGGTCAGAACCTGGCCCAATATGAAAAGTCGTATGGTTCCCGCCAGCATGACCACCTGATTTGTACAGATTGTCAAAAGGTAATCGAGTTTTGTGATCCGAGAATACAGACCATTCAAAATACCGTGGAAGAGTTATTGCAGTTTGAAGTTGTCCATCACTCATTAATTTTGTACGCCAGTTGCACTAAAACTAATTGCGAAAACCGTAAATCATGAATTTTGCACAGGAAATTAAATCCAATACCCTGATCCTCAGAGTTTCGGGTGATCTTATCGGGGAGGACAATGGTACCCGGCTCGTGGAGTCCGTGAATGAAGCCGTCAGTCATAAGTTAATGACGTGCATTATCGACATTTCCGAGCTTCGTTACATCAACAGTAGCGGTATTGGGGTGCTGATTACCATCCTCACTAAATTCAGGAATAAAGGAGGAGAAGTATACCTGATGAAGCCTTCGGAGAACGTTAAGAAACTTCTGGCGATCACCAAGCTCAACGCGATTTTTCATGTGGTGCAATCTGAGGAAGAGGTACTCCGCCTCACTAAAAAATAATTCCATGGTTCTGACGCTTGTTATTAACAGTCTTAATTTTCAGTCATGAAGGTCGACGTATTGCTGGGCCTTCAGTGGGGTGATGAGGGGAAAGGAAAGATTGTTGATGTGCTCGCTCCGAAATATGACGTCGTGGCGCGCTTTCAGGGTGGCCCCAATGCCGGCCATACGTTGGAGTTTGATGGGATCAAGCACGTCTTGCATCAGATCCCTTCCGGTATTTTCCGGCCAAAGACAAAAAATGTAATCGGGAATGGTGTGGTGCTCGATCCTATTGTTTTCAAAGCAGAGATCGAGAAACTCCAGAAATATAACCTGGATGTCAAGGCGAATCTATTCATTTCGAAAAAAGCAACGCTCATTATTCCCACACACCGGTTGCTGGATCAGGCACAGGAAAAGGCCAAGGGTGCTGATAAAATTGGCTCCACCTTAAAAGGAATCGGGCCTTCCTATCAGGATAAAATTGGAAGACAAGGATTACGAGTTGGAGATATATTGGCGGATGGTTTTAAGGAGAAGCTCAGGAAGCTGACGGACCTCCATTTTGAGATCCTGAAACATCATGACATTGTTTTTGACTGGAATGAACTTGAGGCCCAGTTCTTAGACGCTGTGACTTTTTTAAAACATTTCAAACTGATTGACAGTGAATATTTCCTTAATCAGGAATT
>JAYWDP010000303.1:0-4982 GCA_043779775.1 Cyclobacteriaceae bacterium | reverse complement strand
GCTCCAGGCGCTGGCAAACCGATATAATTCAAATTTTTGCTATTCCGAGATACGTCAATTGCTGGATGACCATAAGATCAAGTACGAAGGTTTCACCTGGACCTAACTACATTGAGACAGCTTTGTCAGGCAAACTTGAAACTTTAAACCTTAAACTTTGAACCTGCCTGCGCTGCGACAGCTTTGGCAGGCAGGCCTTAAACCCTTATCAACATCCCCTTCTCCCAAACCAGAAATTTCTCAATTTCCTTTTCAGCGGAGGCATACACCCATAGGAGCACGGTGAAGTCGTCGGTGAGGCCGAGCCCGGGAATCACATCGGGAATCAGATCCAGGGGATTTACGAAATAAAGGAGGGCAGCGATTACAGATAGCAATGCCTTCCATGGAATGTCTTTGTAGTGTCCTCGTGCATACGCGTTGGCCATGCGGCCCAGGGTACGGATCTTCACCACCAGATGTTCGGCACGAAGATTTCTGAAGTCGGTATGAACTAGCTTCATAGTCAATTGGGTCAGGAGTTTAATAATCCTGCCGGGATGACCTATCAGGCGGGAGGCGCGTGAGAGGGCCTGTTGGAAAAACCAATTTTTCATTTCGTCTTTTCTTAAACGATGGATCGAATGAATTATTACCAGTCAGATTTCTTTTTACCTGCGTATTGGAGTTTATCGGCAAAGGCCTGATCCAGCAACCCAAGCATATTTGGACGGCACCAATCCTGAGAAAGTACCGTGCCACTGTTACGGCAGGCATAGTTGGTGAGATTATCCCTGGCGGTAATCTTCTTATAACCAATATCACCGGTGAGTTGGATGCTCTGTAGGGTGACGCGGTATTTCCCTTCTTTGGCGCCCACCGTAACCTTGCCGCTGTAAAGACCACTCTGGATGATGGTAGGCGTACCCACCTGGGTAAACTGAAACTTCTTGTAATCGATGACGAGGTTATTCATCTCAAATTGAATTCCATTTTCACCCACCACCACATTGGCAATGTAGGGTAAGGTTTTATAGTATGCTTCCAGCAGTGGCAGGGTTATGGAGTCTTGTATGTAGATCTTCTGGAATATTATTTCCTGGTTTTCGATTTTAAAATTCCCGAAAGAAGTAGTTTGCGCGTATCCAAAGTAGGAAATGAAAAACGCCAACAACAGCAATAGTTTCTTCATACAATCTGAATTTTAGCAAAGATACGCAAGGCTGGGGGAATGAGGTACGACTTTGCGAATTCTTTGCGACCTAACTTTATGTCCCGATTGCTATCGGGATTGCGTGAAATGCATTCTTCACTTTCGTAAAACGACATTGAAAGACAAATATTTCTGTTTTAATTTCGTATTATTAATTAATCAAATATCAACACTCTTTTATGGTAAACCGTTATGCAGGTGAAATAAGAATTAACCCCATTGCCATTCTTCGCAATGATGATTTTAATAATGATGGAGAGATTCGTGATATCAATGAAGTGTTTTCTGAAACGATAAGCATCAATCATGCAATCAGTGAACGCATTGCGAAGTTAAAGGCTTACCTGGATGCCGCCGGAGTTTCAGGAAGTACAAGATTCAATTTTGCCGATGGGGGCTACATCGCCATGAAGGGCTTTACCGACCAGGAATTACTGGACATGAAATCAAAAGGACTGATCGATTTATTTGACTTTGCCAAAGATAAAGAATGGGTCAAAAAATACGGCCTTCAGTTTGGCCTTACGTGGGAAGACGGCCGGGCGGTGAAGAGGTTGGGCCACTGATCACTCAATTAATTTCCCCTGCAATACACTCACTTTGGAATTAAAGGGATTGCCGGATGACCTCCGCAAAGAAACCACCTGACCGATATGCCAGAGTGCATCTGCAATTGGTCCGTTGAGCTGATACCAATAGGGAAATTCGGTGGTGCCTTTGCTGTTTTTAAAAATCATTTTGTATTCACTAAGATCTTTGTCAGTGGAGGCTTTCAATTGGTCGCTGGCAGCTTTAAGATTTTCCAAAGTCCTTTTTCTCATTTCTGAAAAAGTTAAAACTTGTTTCTCACGATCCGTTATGTTGGGTACTTTCTTTGTGGCGTTGATGACGGTCATGGAAAGCTCATAAATATGGGTAAGAGTTTCGACGGTCGTGCGGGATTCACCACTGGGTTTGAAGACAAGGTCTTGTTCTCTTAATCCTTCAGTGGCCCAATAGTAACGAAATCCGACACCGTCAATCAATCTTGCGGCAACGTTCGCGGCAGTGTAGGTATCAGGATAGGAAGGGATTTCGTAATAGGGCAGGCTTTTATCCTGTGCGTTCAACTGAACGCATCCCATAAGAAGGATAAAAGAAAAAAGAAGTCTTATTTTCATAGTACAATTTGTTTGAAAGTAAAAGTAGTTGATTTGAAAGTAAAGAATCTATTGCTTTACGAGACTTGTTCGATGAATTAATATTGATTTGATTTGGAACTGAGAATGCTTTTAACTGGTTTCCAGAAGACTAACCAATAAACCCCTCCACAATGCTTCAATCACAAGATCTCTTTGCAAAAATGATTCTCGTTGCCTGGGAAAGTCAGAATACCAGAACAACCAAATTGATTAACAGTCTCTCAGACGACCAGTTTCTATCTGAAGTATCTCCCGGAAGGAACCGTGGCATATACCTTTTGGGTCACCTGACGGCAGTAAACGATTCACTGATCACTCTGTTGGGATTGGGTGAGAAGCTTTTCCCTCAGTATGAAAATATTTTCATAAAGAACCCGGATAAATCAGGGATCGGGATGATGGACGTTGCTGAATTGAAGGAAAGCTGGAATAAAGTAACTGAATTCTTAAAAAGCCGGTTTAAGCAAATGTCTTCTGAAGATTGGTTCAAGCGGCACATGAGTGTATCAGATGAAGATTTTGCAAAGGAACCTCACCGGAACAAGCTGAATGTATTGATTTCGAGAACCAGCCATGAAGCGTATCATCATGGACAGCTGGTATTGCTCCAATCAAAGTAAGGATGTCATTATTTTCGCTGATTTTTTTTGCTTTTCTTCGAATCTGAAACCAAAAGAAATGTTGTAGATTTACCCTTCACATCAAACGCAACAACCAGTAAATTATGGCTAAATCGCAGGAAACGTGGAATAAAAAGGAGTTAGAGAAGAAAAAGCAGCAAAAACGCAAGGAGAAGGAGCAACGGAAGGAAGAGAGAAAAGCGAATGCCAAAGAAGGAATCACGTTTGATGATATGATTGCCTACGTAGATGAGAACGGGAATTTTTCTTCCACGCCCCCGGATCCCACCAAAAGAAGAGTTATTCGCGAATCCGATATTACGGTTGGAGTACCCCGCCAGGATCCCAGCAAGCAACTGGATATTATCAGAAAAGGGACTGTAACATTTTTCAATACAGAGAAAGGTTATGGATTTATTAAAGACTCAGAGACCCAGGAGAGCATTTTTGTTCATGTGAAAGGTCTTACGGAAGAAATAAAAGAAAACAACAAGGTATCCTTTGAGGTAGAGATGGGTCCCAAGGGACCTAATGCCGTGGATGTGAAAATTATCCGTTAATCTGATCGGGCAGAATCAAGCTCATTACCATCATTTATTTTTTAGTGATTTTATTTTTGATGCCACGTCCTGATAGGCCATTGTCAGCGCATCTTTAAACATATCTTTTCTCACCTTCTTAAGTTCAACAAAAGTCGAGCCCTGCCGGCCCCAGGCGCCGGGGACTGGATAAAAAATGGTCTTGTTATGGGAACAGAATACAGACTGCTCAATCAAAGAGAGTTTCAGCATGGCCTTGTTTTCTTTCTCCCAGTAGGTGGCGAATATTTTTTTCTTTACCCGGAATGATATGAGGTGAAAATGAGGAAGCTCCTCCACATTGGGAAATGAAAGGGCAAGTTTTCTGAAGGCCCCTAGGTCAACCACAACTAATCCAATGCATTAAGAGTCACCCAATAGCGAAAAGCCACAACTGCTTTCTCCGTTTTGGAGAGCCGCGTAATGTCGCGCTTACTTATCCGTGGGAGGATCACCTTATTGATCATCGCCAGGACTTTGAAAAAAGATTTTCTGACCATATTTTGGCTGCTATATGCCTACCCCAAGATAATAAAGTTTAAGGTCTAATGTTCAAAGTCCAATGTCACCTCATGAAACTTTGAACTTTAATCTTTGAACATTAGACATTGTACAGTATTGTGTAATTTTACTGGGTTCATTATGCCGCATATTTTACAATCAAATGATCTTGTCAGCGAATTGTCTTTCATGACTTCCCGCAGTAGCGGACCCGGCGGACAGAATGTGAACAAAGTAAATTCCAGGGTGACCCTCAATTGGGATGTCGCTCGCTCAGCAATATTGCGAGATGATCAAAAGGATTTGCTAATCAAAAAACTGGCCTCACGACTGACGAAAGTAGGGGTGTTGTTACTCTCGGTCCAGGACAGCCGTTCTCAGTTGCAAAATAAAGAGGCTGTGCTGCAAAAGTTAAATAAGCTTCTCCTGCAGGCATTTACGCCAAAGAAAGCACGCAAGGCAACCAAGCCATCCAAAGCGGCCAAACAGAAAAGGATTCAGACGAAAAAATTCCGTTCGGAGAAGAAGCAGTGGCGACGGAAAATTTAACCGACCTGTTTGTTTTTTACCATCATCTATCTGATTATGATGCTTTCAATACTACCAAGGGGTGGTATGCCAATTCCTACCTTGCCATTGACCAGGGACCTATTGTTGTCATGATTGAGAATTACCGGACAGGGTTACTTTGGAATCTCTTCATGTCCTCACCTGAAGTGGCACCGGCTAAAGTCAAATTGAATTTTAATTGAATCATGGGCTGATAAGGCCTTTGATTTAAAACAGACGTGGTGAACGAAATAGAAAGTTTCGCCGGTGTTTTCAAATAAATATATTGTTATGTTTGATGTGTGGCAGTTTCCTTCATGAAAACCTGGGTGATCGCAATCCTTTCTTTTGGCCTGCTCAT
>JAYWDP010000302.1:0-4986 GCA_043779775.1 Cyclobacteriaceae bacterium | reverse complement strand
TTGCATCCCTTACCCCATGAGAAAAATTCTGCTAATCCTTTCAATCTTTACATTGGAAGCTTGTGTTTCGGGGAAAACCGCCCTTAAACACGGTGATTATTATGATGCCGTATTAGAGTCGGTTAACCGCCTGCGCGCCAGTCCTGAAAACAAAAAAGCAAAAGCTGTTTTACAGGAAGGATATCCCCTGGAGATTGAATATGTCGATAGCAATATTAAAAACGGTATGGATTCCGATGATCCCAAGAAGTGGAGGAATGCGGTCAAAGGCTATGAACAAATCAATTATATCAACAGTCAGATCAGCACCTCCATGGGTGCCAAAAGGGTAATCTCGAAACCCATTACACGCTTCACAGAATTGAAAGAAGCAAAATTGAAGGCGGCAGAAGAGAGCTATAAAGCCGGCATCACTGCCCTGATGAAAAATACCCGAAACGATTCCAAGGAAGCTTACTTTGATTTCAAGGCTGCCAATGACTACGAACCGGGCTACAGTGAATCCATTGAGATGATGACCCAGGCTGAGTTCAATGCCACATTGCGTGTAGCCTATGAAGAAATCAATGCTTCCAGAACAAATTATGGAAGCCTGCAACCTGTCATAAATTCCCTGCAACGCCAGTTTCTTTCGTTTAAGCCGATAACGCAAAAAGACACCGTTCCTCCCCATCAGTATTTAAGAATTACATTCAATGGATTTCAATCCGATTTGCAGCCGCAGTTGACAACCAGCTCAGAAAATATATCGAGGGATATTAAAGTGGGAGAAAAAAAGGGGGCCGACGGAAAAACGCAGGATGTCATGCAAAATGTAACGGCCAGAGTGACCTATTTTCATAAATACAAAAGAGCGGCCAGTAATGCCACCTTCATTATTACCGAGGTCCAGTCGAATGCCGTTCTTTTGGAAGAAAATATAATAGGCGATGCTTCCTGGCAGTATGATTGGGCCACCTTCTCGGGGGATGCGCGTGCCTTGAGCGGCAGCCAGCAAAGTCTTGTAAATAGAAAAGAGGCTTTCCCCAATAACCAGGATATTTTCAATCAGTCGATTCGCAACCTGGAGAACAATCTTGGGAGGCAGCTTCAGAACTTTTACAGCAGCTATTGATCTTTGTTAGCTGAACGACATTTCTATCAATTCATCCAAACTAAATTGATGGCCAGGGAGTTATATAGCCATCAATGATCCTATGAAAATATTACTCATCATGGCTTTGACCGTAACGACGGCGTCCTACAGCCAAAAACCGAATTCAAAACCAATGACTAACGTTACTTCAGACCTTCAAAAAGCCACATTTGGCGGAGGTTGCTTTTGGTGCACAGAAGCCGTTTTCCTTGACGTAAAAGGCGTTTCTAAAGTTGAGTCGGGATATTCCGGAGGCAAAGTAAAAGATCCTGGTTACCGTGAAGTATGCACGGGCACGACAGGGCACGCCGAGGTGACTCAAATCACCTACGATCCAAAAGTGGTTTCATACGAAGATTTGCTAGAAATTTTTTGGAATACCCATGACCCCACCACGCTGAACCGTCAGGGGGCTGATCAGGGAACCCAATACAGGTCTGTTGTATTTTATCACAACGAAGAACAAAAGAAGATTGCCGAGCAGTACAAACAGCAATTGGAAGCTGCGCATTTATTTAAGAACCCAATTGTGACGGAAATCAGTCCATTGACGACTTTCTATGTGGCTGAAGATTATCACCAAAACTACTTTGCCTTGAATCCTGAACAGGGCTATTGCCAATATGTAATCCGTCCGAAGGTCGAAAAGTTTAAAAAACAGTTCAGCGCAAAGCTTAAATGATTTTGTCTGAAAATTTCCAGGGTCTTTTGTCCTGATCTTGTAACCTAATAAAACGGTATTCCGTTAGAATACCCAGAGTAGATTAATTCTCTCATAGGTTTAGGTTTAGGTACAAAAAACCCTGGCAGGCGGCCAGGGTTTTTTGCGTTACACGAAATCAAATGGGAATTAAAATTCGTATTCAAAATCAAACATGAAAACAACCACAACTTTATCGACTCTTTGTGCCGTCGGCTTGCTGTGCGTATCACTCCTCACCTGCGGACAAAGCAAACCCAAATCAACTACTGAAAATGTCTTTATGAACAAACCCGATGCAGACTGGAAAAAAGAATTGACGCCCTTGCAGTACCAGGTGCTCCGTCAAAAGGGCACTGAACGGGCCTTCACCGGAGAATATTGGGACAATCATGAAAAGGGGACCTACTATTGTGCTGCCTGTCATCAGGCCCTGTTTGAATCAGGTACTAAGTTTGAATCTGGTACTGGATGGCCCAGTTTCTATCAACCGGTAGTCCCCAATGCAGTGTCAGTAGATCAAGACAACACCTATGGAATGGCAAGGGACGAGGTAGTCTGCAGCCGTTGCGGAGGACATCTCGGACATGTTTTTAATGATGGGCCCAAACCAACCGGTTTGCGCTACTGCATGAATTCAGTGTCGCTCAAATTTGAAAAGGCAACGGATAAAAAATAGCAACATCCAATATTGCTACCAATACCAAATATTGATTTACAAACGATCCGTGAAAATCCGTGTAATCCGTGGCAAAGATTGGATTCTTAAACTATAATAATAATTCGCCACAGATTTCACGGATTCGCACGGATGAAATTCAAAGAATGTTATAAACAAATAGTCATTGACACCAGATATTCCGCTTAAGCGGAATGCTAGTCTAAGCCTATAGAAACCACCTCAGTCTTTTTTCCTATCTTTTGTAAAATTTACATCTATGTGTCGCTTAATGGCTTACAAGGGAACCCCTATCCTCCTTGATGATCTCTTGTACAAACCCAAGAATTCGCTCGTCAACCAAAGCCTGCATGCCCGGGAGATTGAGGAACCCCTTAACGGCGATGGCTTCGGTGTGGGCTGGTATGTACCTGAGATCAATGCTGAACCCATCACATTCGTTTCGGTAAACCCGGCCTGGAGCAATCGCAACCTCCGCAACCTGGCTCCCAAAATAAAAACGGAATGTATGGTGGCACACGTACGAGCTGCCAGTGTCGGCGAAGTCTCAGAATCCAATTGCCATCCTTTTCAATACAACAATCTTCTCATGGCACATAATGGTGGCATTGAAGAATTTCCAAAGGTCAAGCGCAAAATTCGTGAACCCCTGTCAGACAATCTCTACAACTGGATCAAAGGACAAACGGACTCCGAGCATATCTTCGCCTATTTAGTAAACTACCTCCTTAAAACACACAAGACCATTGGCACCGATGAGATTGCCGATGCCTTCGAACATACTTTTTCTTTTGTCATTAAACTCATGAAAGATGCAGGCATCATAGAGCCTGCCTACCTAAACATGGTGTTGACGAATGGGCTGTTTATTGTTGCTACCCGCTGGGTAAGCGACCCTAAAGAGGAAGCCCTCACGATGTATCATTCTGAAGGAAGCCGTTATGTTGTGGAAGACGGCGTCACAAGGCTGGAAGCTCCGGAAGATGATGATCATGCTGTACTGGTTGTTTCTGAAAAACTGACTGATGGCCCCGAGTGGACACTCATTCCGAACAATCACCTGGTGATGGTGGAACAGAATCAAAATGTGAGGGTGCGCCCCATAAAAACTTAAGCGATTTCTTCCTTCTTCGAATTTTCCTTTGCGTTTTTTGCATAAGCTTGAGCATTTGTGATTTCTTTGTGCCTCCGTGTCTTAGTGGCAAAAGAAAAAATATGAAATTATGCCACCAAGACACGAAGACACCAAGGTTCACAAAAAGAAATCTAAAATTATAATGTCTGACATACTTATTATTGGCGGCGGCATTGTAGGCCTCGCTTCTGCCCTACAGCTTCAACGATCCAATCCTTCTTTAAAAATCACTCTCCTCGAAAAGGAGTCTCTACTGGCCAGACACCAGACCGGAAACAACAGCGGCGTAATCCATTCAGGAATTTATTACAAACCCGGGAGCCTGAAAGCTACCAACTGTATTCGGGGCTACCATCTGCTGATAGAATTCTGCAAAGAACAAGGGATCCCCTTTGAACTCTGCGGTAAGATTATCGTAGCTACCGAAGAAAAGGAACAAGCGCAATTGACCATCCTTTTTGAGCGGGGCATACAAAACGGCCTCCTTGGTTTAAAACGCCTCACTAAAGAAGAACTTCATGAGCATGAGCCTTATGTCAATGGCCTGGATGGAATCTTTGTTCCTCAAACGGGTATTGTCGATTATAAATTAGTAGCAGAAAAATATGGTGAACTGTTGAGAACCAACGGCGCTGACATCCGCCTGGGTGAAAAAGTAACTGCGATCAAAGGGAATGATGTCATTACTGAAAAAGGTAACTATACTGCAAAACTGATCATCAACTGTGCAGGATTGTATTCGGATAAAGTTGCGTCCATGACCCATGACCATCTCAACGTTAAGATCATCCCCTTTCGAGGAGAATATTTTAAGATCCGAAAGGAAAAGGAATACCTGGTGCGCAACCTGATTTATCCTGTGCCGGATCCAAGTTTTCCTTTTCTCGGAGTACACTTCACCCGGATGGCTAAAGGAGGCGTGGAAGCAGGACCCAATGCCGTGCTGGCCTTTAGACGGGAAGGCTATAAAAAATCGGATATCAATCTCGCCGAACTGGCGGAGACATTGGCCTGGCCAGGATTTCAAATTGTCGCCAGAAAATACTGGCGTGCAGGTTTCGGAGAAATGTACCGTTCATTTTCAAAAATTGCGTTCACCAAAGCATTACAAAAATTGATTCCTGAAATTCAGAAAGGCGATCTGGTGGAAGGTGGTGCGGGTGTCAGAGCTCAGGCCTGCGATCGTGAAGGGGGTCTGGTCGATGACTTTATGATTCTGGAGGAAAAGAATGCCATTAATGTTTGTAATGCGCCTTCTCCGGCTGCTACTTCGTCATTGGCAATTGGGGAAACGGTTGCCAGGCTGGCGTTAAAGAGATTTGGATAAGTAGGAATTT